>JACDCN010000315.1 GCA_013817555.1 Actinomycetota bacterium | reverse complement strand
TCGTCGACGCAGATGTGCACGTACTCCCAGCCGACCGTGCGGTGGCGCCTGCCCTTCTCGTCTCCGACGGTCCGCGTGTAGCGCCGGCGCGAGCCGTCTGAGACCCGCTTGCCGGCGCCGTCCTGTATGCGGCCGAGCTTCTTGACGTCGATGTGCACGAGCTCGCCAGGCCGCGAGCGCTCGTAGCGCACGGGCTGCTCGAGCCCGATCCGACCGAGCCTGCCCATCCCCGCTCGGCGGAGGATCCCGGAGACGGTCGAGAGCGCCATCTCCAGCAGCTCGGCGATCTCGGCCGCGGTGAAGCGCAGGCGGCGCAGGGCGACGATCGCCTGCACCCGCTCTTCGGAAGTGCGGTTGGCCACCCGCCGAGGCGCCGAGGAGCGATCGTGGAGCCCCAGCTCCCCTTGCAGGCGGTAGCGCCCGACCCACTTGCCCGCGCAGCGCACGCTGATGCCGAGCCTCTCGGCCGCCGCTGTCACTGTCCACCCCTCGACGACGACCAGCTCTACGAGCCGCCGCCTCCCGCTCCAAGTGAGCGCCGCGTTACCGTGAAGCTTCATCCGGGTCCTCCTTCGGACTGAGTTGCTTGCCAGCCCTCAGCCTTCAAGGAGGCCCGGATGAACCAACGTGCTCAGGGTCTACAGCTAGAGGACCGACGCCAAGGGGTCGGCGGCATCGCCGTCAGGCGAATACCTTGACCTCGCGGTACAGCGTGTCCCGCTGCACCGGGATCTTCCCGATGGAGCGGATCAGGTGGACGAGCTCGTCGGTGGTGGTCCGATAGGTCGTTCCGGCCGCCGAGACGACGTTCTCCTCGATCATCACCGAGCCCATGTCGTCCGCGCCGAAGCCGAGCGCCACCTGCCCGATCTTCAGCCCCTGCGTCACCCAGGACGACTGAATGTGCGGCACGTTGTCCAGGTAGATCCGGGACACCGCCTGTGTGAGGAGGTAGTCGAAGGACGTCGGTAGCGACCCGTCCGCGACGACGTCGGCCAGGCGGTTGCCGTCACGCTGGAACGTCCACGAGATGAACGCCCGAAAACCGCGCGTCTCGTCCTGGAGCTCTCGGATGCGGCGCATGTGCTCCACCCGCTCCTCGAGCGTCTCGACGTGGCCGTACATCATCGTCGCCGTCGTCGACATGCCGAGTCGATGCGCCTGGCGCATGACGTCGAGCCACTCGTCGGACTTCGTCTTCTTCGGCGCGATGATCGCGCGCACGCGATCGACGAGGACCTCGGCGCCTCCGCCGGGGAGTGAGTCCAACCCGGCGTCGCGCAGGCGGGCCAGCGTCTCCGGGATCGTGAGCTTGGAGCGCCGCGCGATGTGCTGCACCTCGGGCGGTGACAGGGCGTGCAGGTGGATCTGGTAACGCGCTTTGATCGACCGGAAGAGATCCTCGTAGTAGTCGATCCCGAGGTCCGGATGATGCCCACCTTGCATGAGGACCCCCGTGCCGCCGATGGCGAGGGTCTCCTCGATCTTCTTGTAGATGACGGGCTTGGGCAGGAGATACGACTCGCGCTGGTCGCCCGGGCGCCGGTAGAAGGCGCAGAAGTCGCAGTCGGTGACGCAGACGTTCGTGTAGTTCAGGTTCCGGTCGACGATGAACGTGACCCGCGTCCGGTCCGTCAAGCGGTTACGGATCTCGTTGGCGACTCGCCCGACCGCGACGAGATCACGGCAGTGGAGCAGCACGATGGCGTCCTCGTCCGAGAGCCGCTCGCGGTCGAGCGCCTTGTCGAGGATCTCTCCCACCGACGGCGCAACCGGCGCGACGACGGTCACGCGGGGACCTCCTCACGGACGAACCGAAGCTCCGGTACGTGTGGGAGCTCGCCTGCGTCGCGGGCCATCTCGAGGAACGTGTAGAGGCCGGCGCGCTCCCGCGGTCCGAAGCTGTAGCGGAGCTTCTCGAAGTAGCGCGCGAGAAATCCCGGCGGATAGCCGTAGGTCTCGCTGGCCTGCTGGGCGAGGCGCTCGGGCTCGCTGCGGGCGAGCCGTACGGAGGCCACCAGGGAGTGCTCGAGCTCGATCAGCCCCTCGACGAGCGGCTCCGCCGCTGCCCAGACCGCGAAGACCATCGGCAGTCCCGTCCGGTCGAGCCAGAGGCGCCCGAGGTCGAAGTGCGGCGTCGGGTCCTCGAACGCGCTTCGCAGTGCGGCGTCCCCGATGAGCAGCTTGGCGTCCGCATCGATGCCGAGCGGGACGATCTCGGCCTTCGGGAGCAGGATGCGCACGAGCACGACCGAGGTCGCGCTCTCCGGGGTCACGGCCACCGAGCGCACCTGGCCGAACGGCAGCCTCGTCACGAGCTGAATCGAGTCGATCGCGCCCTCCGAGGACACGCAGAGCCGGGGGAGGATCCGCAAGCGGTCGGAGTTACGTGCGTACTCGATGGACGGGATCGGCGCGATGTCGATCTCACCGTCGAGAAGCATCCTGGTGAGCTCTGTGGGAACGCCGACGACCTCCTCCACGTCCGCCTCGAGCCCGTAGAAGACAGGCGCCATGTTGACGTACGAGATGCGGCCGAGCGTGATCACGGGCGGCTCTCCCGCCGGCGCCAGAGCCACGTCGCGGCGGCGAGGGCGACCAGTCCTCCCCAGACGACCAGGGCGACCGGCGAGACGCTCACCACGGT
>JACDCN010000314.1:812-2683 GCA_013817555.1 Actinomycetota bacterium | reverse complement strand
CGCCTGACCGCCGACGCGCGCCGCATCGTTTGGGCCCAGGGAGCGCGAGCCGTCGCCTACGGGCTCGGTTCAGTGCTGATCGGCGTCACCCTCGCCGAGCGCGGGCTCTCCGGCATCGAGGTGGGCGTCGTCTTGACGGCGCTACTGGCGGGGACGGCACTCGTCTCCGTGCTGGTGGGTCGTTACGCCGACCGCCTTGGACGCCGCACGTTCTACCGCCTCCTCTTCGTGGCGATGGCCGTCGGCGGAACGGTGTTCGCGCTGACCGACTGGCTGCCCGCCCTGATCCTCGCCGCGCTCACCGGGACCGTGTCGACCGACGTGGTCGAGTCGGGTCCGTTCACCTCCCTCGAGCAGGCGATGCTGCCGCAGGCGGCCGAAGACCGGGATCCGACGAGTCTGTTCGGCATCTACAACACGATCGCGACGCTCGCTGGCTCTCTCGGCGCCCTGCTTGCGCTCGTCGCATCGTCTCCGCGAGCACTGCTCGTGTATCCCCTCGCAGCCGGACTCGGGCTGGTCGCCACGAGCCGCCTGACGGAAGCGATCGAGCGGGTCGAGTCGCTCGCTTCCGAGCTGCGACCGCCGCTCCACCGTTCGCGCGGAGTCGTCCGGCGACTATCGGCGTGGTTCGCCCTCGACAGCTTCGGCGGCGGGCTCGTCCCCCAGACATTCATCGCCTACTTGTTCACAAGAAAGTACGACGCCTCTCCGGAGACGCTCGCTGTCGTCTTCTTCGCGATCGGGATCCTCCAGGCGCTGTCTTTCCAGGGCTCGGTCTGGCTCGCCACCCGGATCGGCCTGCTGCGCACGATGGTCTTCACCCACCTGCCTTCGAACGTCCTGCTTGTCGCAGTCGCTTTCGCGCCAAACCTTCCGACCGCGATCGCGTTGCTGCTCGCGCGCTTCCTGCTCTCACAAGCCGACGTCCCCGCGCGTCAGGCCTACGTGGTCGCCCTCGTCGATCCGAGCGAGCGCACGGCAGCGGCCGCCTATACCAACACTGCCCGCTACGTCACCCGGCCGTTCGCGCCACTGCTTGCGGGCGCGGCGGTACGTGCGGGGCTCGGGGTGCCGTTCCTCCTCGCCGGCGTGCTCAAGAGCGTCTACGACATCGGGTTCTATCTGTCCTTTCGGAACGTGCCGCTCGAGGGCGCGGGTTCGGACGAGGCGCAGCCCGTCACATCTGTGTGAGAAGCTTTGAGACCTAACGGAATACGACAACCGCGCCACACGTTTGAATGAACGGTTGTGTGGTGGAAGCGGCAGAGGGCGTCTCGACGCTCTCTGCGCACATCCCTGCCGATAAACCGTGCGAGAGGAAGAAGGAACATTGCAGGGAAAGCACCCTGAACTGACATTTGCGAGCGTACGCTGTAGCACCTGCGGAAACGCGTTCACGACTCGCTCGACACGAAGCGAGATCGTGGTCGACGTTTGCTCAAACTGCCATCCGGTGTACACCGGACTCGAACGCACACCTGCACACGGAAGCCGCATCGAGCGCTTCGAGCGAATTCGAGCGCTGAGCGGCGCAGGAGAGAGGATCGGTGAAGAGCTTGTTTGAGACAGATGTAGAGGTATTTCTCGAGAAGGCCGAAGAGCGCGGTGTGGTGGAGGAGGCGGAGCTGGATACGCTCGCCTTCGAGCACGACCTCGACGTCGACGAGCTTGGCATCCTCCGCGCCGAGCTTGCGACGCGGGAGGTCGAGATCGCTCCCACAGCCGAGGAGGCCCACGAGGAAACGAGCGCGTCGAACGCGCGCCAGTCCGCCGTGTTCGTGACCACCGACTCGCTCACGCTGTTCATGAACGAGATCGGGCGTCATGACCTGCTCACGGCGGCCGAGGAGGTCGAGCTCGCCAAGCGG
>JACDCN010000314.1:0-802 GCA_013817555.1 Actinomycetota bacterium | reverse complement strand
GATCAACTCCAACCTGCGCCTCGTCGTCTCGATCGCCAAGCGCTACCAGGGCCACAGTCTCCCGCTGGGAGATCTGATCCAGGAGGGGATCATCGGACTCAATCGCGCGGCCGAGAAGTTCGACTGGCGCCGCGGCTTCAAGTTCTCCACCTACGCGACCTGGTGGATCCGCCAGGCCTGCCAGCGCGCGATCTCGAATCAGTCGCGGACGATCCGGGTGCCGGCGCATGTCCACGAGCGGCGGGTAAAGCTCGCGCGGGTGAGTCGACAGCTTGAAGCGGCACACGGACGGGAGCCGACCAACGATGAGCTCGCCGCGGCCACAGGGCTCGAGCTCCAGCACGTCACGGAAGCATTGAGCGCCGTCGAGGCGTCGGTTTCGCTCAACCAGGCGGTCGGCGAGGACGGGTCCGGCGAGCTAGGCGATCTGTTCGCAGATCCGCTCGCGACCGATCCCGTGGAGGAGGCTGACGAGGCCCACCGCCGGGAGACCGTGCGGGCGGCGCTGCGCGAGCTTCCCGAATCGGAGCGGCGGATCCTCGAGCTCAGGTTCGGCTTCGACGGAGAGCAGCAGCCGCTGGACGCGATCGGACGCGAGCTCGGGCTCACGCGCGAGCGCGTTCGGCAGCTCGAGAGCCAAGGACTTGCGCGGCTCGCCGAGGAGCTCGAGGGCGTGGTCGGCATCACCGCGGACGAGCTCGCTGACTCCGCGTAAGCGTTTGCAGCCCGTTCCCGGCGGGCTCTTTCTGGAGCCCGTCGGGAATGCCTCAGTCAGGAAAAGCGTTCCTAGCCTGCGTTTGGC
>JACDCN010000313.1 GCA_013817555.1 Actinomycetota bacterium | reverse complement strand
CCGCCCCCGCCACCACCACCCCCGCCGTCTCCGCATCCGTAGCGTCCAGCCGTTCGAGCCTGGCGGCGAAGCGAACTGATCTTGCGCGCCATCGGCCGCACGTACACAGCGGTTGCAGCAGCAAGTGGTGGGCGCACCTGGGATCGAAGCAGCCGCGCCGGGGTTCTGCTCTTCGCCGATCTGAGCGAGAATCGCCTGTTTTGCAGGACCTTTTCCGAGCGCCCCAGATCGGCGATTTTGGTCCTGAACGACTTTCTGCGCGTTCTCGTGTGGTCAATAGGTGGTCAGCAGGCGTTGCTCGCGCGGTAAACGACGTGGCCGTTCGCACCTCCGGGTGCATATGCGTCTCGGCCCCTGGGCGGCTGGAAGGCGAGCTAGGGTGCTGAGCGTCGCGAAGCTGACGCTGGGGCAGGAGGCCTACTACGAGCAGCAGGTCGCGCGCGGGTTGGACGACTACTACGCGGGCCGCGGCGAGTCTCCAGGACTGTGGGCCGGCGGTGGAGCGTCCGGTCTCGGGCTCGTCGGTGTCGTCGGGGATCGCGACCTGGGGACACTGCTGCGCGGCGTGAACCCCGCGAGCGGCTCGACCCTACGGGCGCCAGTGCGGGAGCGCACGATCAACGTCCGCACGCTCGACGTCGAGAGCGGCGACTGGCGGGAGGTGCAGAAGCGGCTCGCGCCAGTGTCCGGCTACGACCTCGTGTTCTCGTGTCCGAAGAGCGTCAGCCTTCTGCACGCGCTCACCGACGACGAACGGGTGCGCCGCGAGATCAGCGATGCGCACGAGGCTTCGTGGCAGGCGGCGCTCGCCTACCTCGAGCGGGAGGCCTGCATCGTCCGCCGGGGCAAGGGCGGCACGACCCGCGAGCACGGCGAGGGGTTCGTCGCGGCGGCGTTCCGGCACCGGACGAGCCGGGCGCAGGACCCGCACCTGCACACGCACGTGATCGTCGCCAACATGGCCCGCGCGGAGGACGGGGAGTGGCTGGCACTCGACGGGGAGGCGATCCTGAAGACGTACCGACTCGCGGCCGGCTACCTGTTCGAAGCGCAGCTCAGGCACGAGCTGACGCAACGGCTGGGCCTCGCCTGGAGGGAGCCGGTGAAGGGCATGGGCGAGCTCGAGCGGGTACCCGAGGAGGCGATCCGTGCCTTCTCGACCAGGCGGCAGTCGCTCGTCGAGCACATGGAGGCGCTCGGGACGGAGGGCTTCGCCGCGTCTCGCGTCGCCGCGCTTGCAACCCGCGAGGCGAAGGAGCACGTCGAGTTGCCGCGGATGCGGCTGGAGTGGAAGGCGCGGGCGGCCGAGCACGGGCTCGGCTGCCGTGAGCTGCGCCAGCTCGTCCATGATCGGCCGCGTCGGTACGAACCGGCGATCGATCGCGACGAGCTGGCCGAGCGACTGTCCGGATCGGACGGGCTGACCGAGAGGCAGTCGACGTTCACGCTGCCCGAGCTTGTGTGCGCGGTCGCAACGTCGCTGCGAGATGGCGCGGCCGTCGAGCGGGTGCTCGATGAGGCCGAGGCGCTCTCGCGGCTTCCTGGTCTCGAACGGCTCGAGCCGGGTGCGACTCCGGGTCGGCCGGCGCGCTTCACGACCCGCGAGCTGATCGAGGTCGAGCGGGACGCGCTCGAGCTCGCGCTCGCCCGCAGAGACGCGGACGCGCCGAGCCCGGACAAGAAGCTCCTCGCGCGCATGCTGATGGAGTCGGGAGCGAGCCTCACGGGCGAGCAGCGGATGCTCGTCCACGAGGTCTCCTTGCGACGCGGGCGCGTTCTCTGCGTCGTCGGCGCCGCCGGCGCGGGGAAGACGACGGCCCTGCGCGTCCTCGCCGACGCGTGCCGAGAGAGCGCGGTCCCCGTGCTCGGTGCGGCGCCGAGCGGCCGGGCGGCCGACGAACTCGCTCAGGCCTCCGGCATCGCAAGCAGAACCTTGCACCGCCTCCTCGTCGACGTCTACGCCGAAGGCGGCCTACCTCGCGGCTGCGTGCTCGTGGTCGACGAGGCCGGGATGGCCGAGACGCGCGTGCTCGCGCCGGTGCTTGACCTCGTCGACCGGGCGGCGGGCAAGGCGATCCTGGTCGGCGATCCGCAGCAGCTGCCGCCCGTCGGGGCCGGCGGCCTCTACCCCGCCCTGTGCGAGCGGCTCGGGGCGATCTCACTCGCCGAGAACCGCCGCCAGCGCGACCTCCCCGAACGTGAGGCGCTCATCCGCCTTCGCTCCGGCGACACTGACGCCTACCTCGCCCACGCCGCACGCCACGGACGCCTCCACTTCGACCGCGATCCGACCGACGCGAAGCAGCGCCTGCTCGAGGACTGGTGGCAGGCTGCCCAACACGACCTCGCCGGAAGCGTGATGCTCGCTTACCGGCGCCCCGATGTCCGCGAGCTCAACGACGCGGCGCGGGCGGTGCTCAGTCGCGCCGGCCGCCTCGGCCGGGACGTTCTCAAGATCGGGGAGTGCGAGTTTCGGATCGGCGACCGCGTCCTCTGCCGCCGCAACGACCGCGGCGTCGGCGTCTGCAACGGCATGCGGGCGACGGTCGTCGGACTCGACCAAACGGCGATCACGCTGCGGACCGACAACGGCGTCCTCCGCACCGTGGGTCCTCGCTACACCGCCGAGCACCTCGAGCACGGCTACGCGCTGACCGGCCACGCCGCCCAGGGTGCCACCGTCGA
>JACDCN010000312.1 GCA_013817555.1 Actinomycetota bacterium | reverse complement strand
CTTGAGCACTTCCTTTCCACCCGCAGCGAGGGCATCTTCCGCCGCCCGTCGTCCCGCGTCCACCGCCCGGTCGAGGTGCTTGAAGCCGCGAAGCGAGATGTCCTGCACATCCGGAGTGATCAAGAGATCCGCGAGGTCACGGTTCGCCTCGGCTCGCTCGACGCTCCCGAGGACCGTCGCCCGCGAGAGCGTCTCGAGAATCGTCGGGAGGAGCGCCTGCGGATTCGTGTCCGGGTCGTCGCTCTCGAGTCGACGCATGACGTCGACTGCGACAACCGGCCCCGACTCGGCGCCGACCATCACGTCGATGGGGAGGTTGTTGAGAACACCTCCGTCGACGAGCAGCTCGGAGCGCCGCAGCACCGGGGGCGCGAGGCCCGGAATAGCCATGCTCGAGCCGACCGCCTCGATGATCGACCCAGTTCGATGGACGACCATCCGGCTCGCGACCAGGTCCGCGCTCACGGTGAAGAACGGACAGGCGAGCTGCTCGAGTGTGGCCTCTCCGAAGATGCGTCTGAGCTTGGATGCAATGCGTCGCGCCCGCATGAGCGCGTGACGCGGGAATGTGTAGTCGTTGAACGGAGCCCGGCGGGAGAGCTCCTGGCGGCACGTCTCTACCATGACCTCGGGCGGCCAGCCGAGCGCCGCCATCGCCCCGACGAACGCTCCCATGCTGCAGCCGCCGAAGCGGTCGATGACGATCTTCTCCTCGGCGAATACCTGGAGCACCCCGATGTGGGCGAGCGCCCTCGCGCCGCCGCCGGAAAGAACGATTCCGAGGGATTGTCCGGTCAGCCGACGTGAGAGCCGCCTGGTCGCGTCGGGAAGAGCATCCTCCGACGTGACCACGTAGTGCGCCCGCGGCCCCGCGCTCGTCCAAGCGGCAACGTCCTCGATCGAGGGGGTGCGGAGGAAGACGAGATCGCATCCGGCCGGAGGTGCGAGCCCCGCAGTCGGCCCGCCTGCCGCCGCGATCACCACCCGGTCGGCCTGGCGTAGGCAGAAGCTCGACCAGTCGCTCCCGTCGAGTCCGGCTCGAAGGAGGACGTAATCGTGCGCCCGTTCGAGCTCAGCGAGAGCTCGTCCCCAGGCATCGGGCTCGCGCCACTCGGCCGCAGGGTGGGCATGAGCCACCGCCTCGCCGAGCTCCGAGAATGCGGATCCGAGCTCCTCCCAAAGGCGCTCGGTGTCGACGCCCGGAACGGCTGTCATCGTCACGATGCGTGTCGGCGCCTCCGAGGGCTCGAGCGTTCCACCGCGCTGAATGCGCTCTGCGAGCGCTCTCGCGAGCCCAGCGCCGAGCTCGGCGTCTCGCGCGAGGAGCTCCTCGAATCTCTCACCATCGATCTCGAGGAGCTCGGTGTCGCGCACGGCCTGCACGGACGCCGAACGCCTTGCTCCAGTCAGGATCGCGAGCTCACCGATCACCGCCCCTTGCCCAAGTGTGTTGAGAACGACCGTCTCACCGTCGCGCTCGGCGACGACGCGCATGCGTCCCGACACGACGAGATAGAGACAGTCGCCGGCGTCGCCCGCGTGAAAGAGCGATTCCCGCGCCGAGACGCGCACCGGCTGCCCGGCTGCGACGAGCTCGTCCTGCAGGCGCGCCGGAAGCAAGCCAAAAAGCGGCGAGTCACCCAGCGGTGACATCTGGGCCATCCGGCCGATTCTCTCAGACCGCGGATGGTCTGACGAATCGCGCGTTCAGCGTGCGAAAGCGCTTACCAGCCCGCGGGCGGTGCCATGTACACCGCGACGCCGAGGCCCGGGAGCTTGTCCGAGACGAAGTCGCCGAGCGGTGACACGACGCGACCGTCGCGGAAGACGCGGAGCTTGCGGCCGCTGAGGCCCTGCACGCTGAAGGACGCGGTCGCGGGCGCGGTGGACGTGTTCACGGCGATGACGTAGGTCGCGCCGTTGTAGCGGCGCGCCGCCACCCGCACCGGGCTCTGAAGCGACCAGCTCGACTTGGCGACAGGGGCGAGGAGCGCGGGAGCGAGGGCGACGATCTCGCGGTTCGAGTGACGGACTTCGGTGCGGATGTCCTCTGCCCAGTAGTCGGGGAAGTAGCCGATGCCGCGCGCGCCGCCCGCGATGGCGAGCCACGTCTCCGCCCGCACGACGTCCGGCGTCGGATCCAGGTTCGAGCGGCAGTGCTCCATCGGGCCGGCCTCGATCCACTGGAACGTCGGTTTGCCGCCCGTCAGCCCGATCAGCTCGCGCTGCATCCAGAAGACGTTGTCGATCTGCTCGAGCGAGCAGCGCACCTCGACCGGGTAGGTGTCGAACCCGATGATGTCGGCCTTGGCGAAGAAGCCGGGGTAGATGTCTCGGCCGTAGGGGCCGGGAGCCGCTCCGGCCGAGAAGTGATCGGTCAGCGTCAGGAACGTGACCTTGCCGTTCTCCTTCGGCACGGGCAGCTTCTCAGGATCGCCGACCGAGACGTCCGCCTCGTCCGGCAGGTGCCAGCCGACGAGTCCCGGCCCCCCGATTCCCGGCGTCGCGGCATCGACCGTGGACATGGCCCGTCCGGCCAGTCTCGTGAACTGCTCCTGCTCGTCGCCGCAGCTCACGCCGAGGAAGAGGTTGATGCCTGCGGCGATGCTCGTCGGGTAGTAGGTGGGGCACTGGCGCCAGACCATGCGCGGGAACACCGCGGCGCCGTTGATGCGTAGCGGTGCGG
>JACDCN010000072.1 GCA_013817555.1 Actinomycetota bacterium | reverse complement strand
CAGTAGAGAGCGCGGCCGTTGGATCGTCGCCGTCGCGGTCGTCGTCCTCGCTGCGCTCGCCGCGACGCTGGCGATGCCGGACGCGCGCGCAGCGCTCCTTCGCCTGCTCTCGATCGGTGGGGAGCGCATCGAGCTCGTCGACGAGCTCCCGGAGGTGCCGGTTCAGGACGACCTCGAATTCGCGCTCGGAGAGCGGGTTACGCTCGAGGAGGCGCGAGGGAGGAGCACGTTCGCGCTCCGGGAGCTCGAGGAGCCTCCGGACCGCGTGTACCTGGGCGGGAGGGGCATGGTCTGGTTTCTCTACGGGACGCCTGAGCGACCCCGGCTGCTCGTTGCGCAGTCGTTCCTGCTTCCGCCGACCGAGGAGCTGCTCGTGAAGAAGCTCGTCAGCCCTGTCACGCGTGTCGAACGAGTTGACGTCGATGGGTCGCCGGGCATCTTTCTGAGCGGGAAGGCGCACTTCGTGCTCCTGCTCGACCGGTACGGCGAAATCGTCGAGGAGAGCGCTCGCCTCGCCCGCGATGTCCTGATCTGGGAGAGCGGAGGCGTCGGCTACCGGCTCGAAGGCGATCTCGAGCTCGAAGAGGCGCTTCGGCTCGCCCGTTCACTGCGCAAGATCGGAATCCGCTAGTGCGGATTCCGATCTTGCGAACATCCCTGAAGGCCGCCGCTTTCGCGGCGGCAGCGGCGCTGCCGTTTCCATCAAAGCCGAGGTTCCTGGCACATCCGGCCGCGTGGCTAGCCTCAGCGCGTGTCTCCGACTCCGGTGCGTGAGCTCGACCTCGATCTCGACGCTTTCGAGGGTCCGTTCGACCTGCTCCTCACGCTTCTCCTCAGGGAGGAGCTCGAGCCGATCGAGATCGACATCGCGGCGATCGTCCTCGCCTTCGTGGAACGTCTCGCCGAGCGCGAGGAGATCGACCTCGAGGCATGCGGCGAGTTCCTCGTCCTCGTGTCCGCACTGCTCGAGCTGAAGGCCCGTCTCCTGTTCCCGGACGAAGCGGCGGAGCTCGACGCGCTCGAGCCGGAGGCGGCCGCCGAAGAGCTCGCTCGCCGTCTCGGCGAGTACCGGCGGATGAAGGAAGCGGCGGTCTGGCTTGCCGAGCGGCTCGCGGGCGAGCGCGACCGCTGGTTTCGGCTCGGCCCTGCTCCGCTCGCGCCACAGCCCGAGCGCCGCCTCGCTCCGCAGGACTCGAACGCGCTGGCCGTGGCGCTGCGCGCTCTTGCGGTTCCACCGCCCGCGGTCTCGCTGAGCCACATGGCCCTGCGCTTCCCACCGGTGTCGCAGTTCCTCGACCGCTTTCGGACGCTCCTCTCTCGCCGTCGCCGCTTCGACTTCGAGAGCGAGGTGATCGGCCTTTCCCGCGTCGAGCAGGCGGTCGCGTTCCTCGCGCTGCTCGAGCTCCGGAAATCCGGCGAAATCGCTCTAAGTCAGGCAGCTCCGTTCGCACCCATAAGGATTGCCCGCGTCGACGACGAAAGGATCACCACGTGGACAGCACGCTCCGCCTGATCGCGACCAACCCCCTCGACCAGCTCGCCCGCACCATCGAGGCGCTTCTCATCGTCGCTTCGGCGCCGCTCTCTGTTGCTGAGCTCGCCGAGGCTGCCGAGGACGATCCTGAGCGTGTGGAGACCGCGCTCGGGCTTCTCCGAGAGCGCTTCGGCGAGAGGAGGAGCGGCATTGTGCTCGAGCAGGTCGCAGGCGGATACGCATTCCGAGCTAGCCGTGAGGCCTCGGAGGCCTGCGCGCGTCTCTTCGAGCGCCCGATCGAGCGAGGTCTCTCACACGCGGCGCTCGAGACACTCGCGGTCGTGGCGTATCTGGGACCGTGCTCCCGGCCGGAGGTTGCCCGCATCCGCGGCGTCGCGGCCGATTCCGCCGTGGCGAGCCTGGTCGAGCGCGGGTTGATCTCCGAAGCTGGCCGCGAAAGCGGACCCGGTGGAGCCGTCCGCTACCGCACGACTCCGCTCTTCGAGCGTGTCTTTGGGCTCGAGAGCCTCGCCGCGCTACCGCGGCTCGACGACCTCGGCGCCGACGGCGAGCAGATCCGAGAGCGACTGCTCGAGGTCGCGTCGGCGCGCGCTTCGTAAGACAGACTCAGGTCTTCAGATCTGCCAGGCGCCTTCGCGGAGAACCGGAACGACGTCACCATCCTGCGTCATGCCGTCGACCGCAAGCGTCGGACTCCCGATCATAAAATCGATGTGGACGCGGCTGACGTTGATCCGCTTCTTGTCCTCGGGATCCTCGACTGGATGGTCGTAGGCGTTCCCGAGAGCGATGTGCGACGCAGCGTTCTCGTCGATCAGCGTGTCGAAGAAGGTCGTCTCGAGCGCGCCAATGCGGCCCTGTCCGTCGACCAGGGCTATCTCACCCAGGCGGGAGGCTCCGTCATCGGACGAGGCGGCCGCGCGCAGGGCCTCGGCCCCCTGGTCCGCGTCGATCCCGACTGCGCGTCCATCCTTGAACTCGACGCGGATGCCGGAGACAACCGAGCCGGCTAGCTCCAGCGGCATCGTAGCGCTCGCATAGCCGTCGACACGCTCTGGGTCCGGGGTCGTGAACGTCTCCTCGGTGGGGAGATTCGGAAGATGGTGCAAGCCGTCGACCGTGACGAAGTCCCCGGCCTGCCAGGCCGAAGAGGGAAGGAGCCCGATCGTGAGGTCGGTGCCCCGGCCGTGCAGCCGGAGAGCGTCGAAGCGCCGCTCCGTTAGGCGGTCGGCGTTCGCCTTCAGGGTCGCCACGCGCTCCGTCCACGCAACCTCGGGATCGTCGGCGTCGAGCCGACAGACGTGCGCGACCGTTTCCCAGAGCCGTTCGTACGCCTCGTGGTGAGCCAGCTCCGGGTAGACCGCCTCCGCCCAATCGTGCGTCGGGACGGGGACGATCGTCCAGTTCGTCGTCCGCCGGTTGACGACAGCGCCCGTCTCCGGCAGGTACGGAAGGAGATCGCGTCCTGCCCGCGAGGGGTCGAGACCCTCCATCGCGCGCAGCGCGTGTGGGCCCGAGAGCGTGATCCGCGCGGCGTGCTCATCGGAGAGGTGGAGGAGTCGCTGCGACATCCACGGCGGGGCGTAGTCGAGAGTTTCCTCCAGGGCATGCGCGATTCGCTCTCGCTTGACCCACTGGTCGAAGATGACGACGTCGACGTACTTCGCTCCTCGCTGGTACGCAGCGCGGGCGATCCTCCGTGCGACGTCCTCCTTGCCCACGAAGCTCGTGACGGCAACGAGCTGTCCCGGCTGCACGTTTGCGCCGAAGACGGCGAGCTCGGCCAGCTTGTCCATCCATGCTTCGATCTGACTCACGGCAGTCGACACCCTAACCGGGCGAGAATGAGCGGATGCGGCTGAATGCCTATCTCGCCCGGGCCGGCGTCGCGTCACGGCGGCGTGCCGATGCGCTGATCTCGGCGGGTCGCGTTGTGGTCAACGGCGCGCGCGGCCAGCTCAACACGGTGGTCGGGTTACGTGACGTCGTCGAGGTCGACGGCGAGCGCGTCGCCGCGCAGCCGCTCGCCTACGTCCTGCTGCACAAGCCGGCGGGTGCCGTCACGACCGCGAAGGATCCGCAGAGACGGAGGACTGTCGTCGGCCTCGTGCCGCACACTCCTCGCGTGGTTCCCGTCGGCCGCCTGGATGTCGACACGACGGGCGTGCTCTTGCTCACCAACGACGGGCCGCTCGCCCATCGGCTCGCCCATCCCAGATACGGCGTCGAGAAGGTCTACGAGGTCGAAGTCGAGGGCGCACCGGACGCGGACGTGCTGCGGGCTCTGTGTGAAGGGGTCGCTCTCGACGACGGCCCGACCGCTCCTGCCGGCGCGCGCCTGCTCGAGCGCGGTTCCCGTTTCTCTGTTCTCGAGCTAACACTGCACGAAGGACGCAACCGCCAGGTGAAGCGGATGTGCGACGCCGTCGGGCATCCCGCTCGGCGTCTCCATCGAAGCCGCTATGCGGGGCTCGACCTGGAGGGCGTCGAAGCGGGAGAGTGGCGTGCTCTGACCGCGGCGGAGGTGGCCGCGTTGCGGTCGGCGCCTACGGCCTGACGAATCCCATGCGCTCGACCATGATCTCGAGCGTGGGTGCGGACGCAGCGCGCGCCTTCTCCGCCCCGGTGCCGAGCAGGCGCCTGAGTCCCTCCTCGTCGGCGCGTAGCTCTCGGTACCGCTCCTGGATCGGAGCGAACAGCGTAACCACCGCCTCGCCCACGTCCTCCTTGAACTGGCCGTAACCCGAATTGTCGTAGCGAGCCTCGATGGCAGCAGGCGACTCGCCTGCGACGACGGACATGATCTCGATCAGGTTGGAGATGCCGGGCTTCGCGTCGGGATCGTGGCGTACCTCCCGTTCCGAATCGGTCACCGCGGTCTTGAACTTCTTTCGGATCACGTCGGGCTCGTCGACGATCCGGATGACGCCCTGCGGATTACCTGCGGACGTCGACATCAGTCGTTCGGGCTCTTGGAGGTTCTTGATGCGAGCACCTTCGTCCGGGTAGACGCCCTTCGGCACGGTGAAGGTGTCGCCGTAGCGGCCGTTGAAGCGCTCGGCGATGTCGCGGGTGAGCTCGACGTGCTGTCGCTGATCGTCGCCGACCGGGACGATGTCGGTCTGGTAGAGGAGGATGTCGCCGGCCATCAGCACGGGGTACGTGAAGAGCCCCGCCGAGACGAACTCCTGGTCAGCGGACTTGTCCTTGAACTGGGTCATCCGGCGGAGCTCGCCGAAGCTCGTCACCGAGCTGAGCAGCCACGCGGCCTCCGCGTGCGCCTGCACGTGGCTCTGGCAGAAGACGATCGACCGCTCGGGGTCGATACCGGTGGCGAAGAGCATCGCCGCGCCGGCCAGCGTCGCCTCGTGTAGGCCTTCGGGCTCGTACGCGGTCGTGATCGAGTGCAGGTCGACGATGCAGAACACCGCGTCGCCCTGTTCCTGCGTCGCCGCGTATTGACGATAGCCGCCGCTGTAGTTGCCGAGCGTCTTGTCACCCGATGCTCGGATGCCCGAGAAGATCCGCATCGCGTCATTGTCCCTGGACCCAGGACACGTCGCCGTCTCTAGACTCACTCGATGGAGATCACCGGACCTTCGGAGCTTCTGGCGTACCGGCTCGTCGGGCGGGAGCTGACCCCGGACTCCACCGTAGTCGAGGTCCGCGGCCGGCGGATCGGTGACGGTTTCTTCGGGTTGATCGCGGGGCCCTGCACGGTCGAGACGCGAGAGCAGACGCTGGAGACCGCCCGCGCGGTCGCTGCAGCCGGCGCGACAGTATTGCGAGGTGGCGCGTTCAAGCCCCGGACCTCGCCGTATGCCTTTCAGGGGCTCGGGAGCAAGGGTCTCGAGATACTCGCTGAGGCGCGAGAGGAGACCGGACTGCCGATTGTCACGGAGCTCCTCGACCCGCGCGATGTCGAGGAAGTGGCGGAGGTGACGGACATCATCCAGATCGGCGCCCGCAACATGCAGAACTTCAATCTCCTCGCCGAGGTCGGCCGGGTGCCGAACCCGGTCCTGCTCAAGCGTGCTCCCTCCGCAACCGTCGAGGAGCTGCTCATGGCCGCAGAGTACGTCGCAAAGGAGGGAAACGATCGCGTGATTCTCTGCGAGCGCGGGATCAAGACGTTCGAGCGCTCGACGCGCTACACGCTCGACCTCTCCGCGGTGCCCGTGCTCAAGCGCGAGACGCACCTGCCCGTGATCGTCGACCCTTCGCACGCGGCCGGACGCAGCGATCTCGTTCTCCCGCTCGCGCGTGCGGCCGTTGCAGCCGGAGCCGACGGGGTGATGATCGAGGTTCACCCCCGGCCCGAGGATGCGCTCTGCGACGGCCCGCAGCAGATCCGGGTCGGTGAGTTCGCCCGCTTCGCCGACGAGATCCGCACGCTCGTCGCGTTGATGGGCAAGACCGTCGGCTAATCGCCGGCGGCTGAGCATGCGCATCGAGCCCGTGCCCGCCCTCGTCGGGCACATCGCCGTTCCGGGCGACAAGTCGATCTCGCACCGTGTCGTTCTGATCGGCGCGATCTGCGAAGGCGAGACGCGCATCGCGGGTTTTGGACGATCCCGCGACACCGAGGCGACTGTGGCCGCGGTTCGCGCTCTCGGGGTCCGTGTCGACGAGCAAGACGTCGACACGCTGACGGTGCACGGAGTGGGTTTGCGCGGGCTCGTGGCGCCCAGTGAGGCGCTGGATTGCGGGAACGCGGGAACGCTGATGCGGCTCCTTGCTGGTGTGCTCGCGGGGCAGGACGGGCGGTTTGAGCTCGTCGGCGACGAGTCGCTTTCGAGCCGCCCGATGGAGCGCGTGGCCGAGCCGCTCCGGCGCATGGGCGCCCGCATGGAGACCGTCGACGGCCACGCGCCCCTCGTCGTCGAAGGTGGCCTGTTGCAGGCGATCGATTACGAGCTGCCCGTTCCTTCGGCGCAGGTGAAGTCGGCTGTGCTCCTCGCCGGCCTGCTCGCCGAAGGAGAGACGACCGTCGTCGAGCCGCTGCCCACGCGAGATCACACTGAGCGCTTGCTCGAGCGTGCAGGGGCGTCCGTGCGCCGTCGCCCGCAGAGCGTTTCTGTCCAGGGAGCGGACCAGCTGTCGTTGGAATATCTGGAGATCCCCGGGGACTTCTCGTCCGCTGCCGCGCTGCTCGTCGCTGCGGTGACCGTGCCGGGATCCGACATCACCGTTCACGGGGTGGGTCTCAATCCGCGGCGGATCGGTCTGCTCGACATCCTCGAGCGCATGGGCGCGCGGGTCGCGATCTACAACCGGCGCCCGATCGGCGGAGAGCCCGCAGGCGACGTCCAGGTGCGCTCATCGGAGCTCGTCGGCGCCACGGTGACCCTTGCGGAGGTGCCCACGGTCGTCGACGAGCTACCGCTCCTCGCCCTCGCCGCGTGCCACGCTCGGGGCGAGACCGTCCTCTCGGGCGCAGCCGAGCTCCGCGTCAAGGAGACCGATCGCATCGCGGGGGTCGTCGAGGAGCTGCGCCGGATCGGAGCGCACATCCGCGCGACACCCGACGGCTTCCGCATCCGAGGTGTTCCCGCACGGCTCCGCGGCGGAACCTTCGACGCGCGTGGCGATCATCGGCTCGCGATGCTCGGCGCGGCGGCCGGTGTCTCTTCGCGGGAGGGTGTGCAGCTGCAAGACGCGGAGGCCGTCGAGACGAGCTTCCCCGGCTTCTTCCGGGTCCTCGAGCAGCTGAGCGCGGTATGAATCGGGCCATGATCGTTGCGATAGACGGCCCGGCCGGCTCGGGGAAGAGCACCGTTGCGTTCGAGCTCGCACGCCGGCTCGGCTTCGTCCATCTGGACACGGGCGCCATGTACCGCGCGCTGACCTGGCTTGCCGCCAGGGACGGCGTCGATGTCGAGGACGGCGCAGCGCTTGCTCGTCTTGCTCGCGAGAACCCGGTCTCGTTCAGCGCGGAAGGTCGCGTCGAGATCGCAGGAGAGGACGTGTCGAGCAACATCCGCGCGGGCGAGATCGACCGGCTCGTGCCCGCGGTCGCCCGGCATCCGGAGGTGCGTGAGGTGATGCGCGAGAGACAGCGCTCGCTGGGTTCTGTCGGGGACACGGTGATCGAGGGGCGGGACATCGGTTCGGTCGTTGCTCCGAACGCCGAAGTGAAGATCTTTCTCGTCGCGGACGAGGACGAGCGTGTTCGCCGGCGATCGGCGGACAGGCCTGAGACAAGCGCTGACTCACTGGCAGCCGAGCTGCGGCGGCGCGACCAGCGGGATGCCGCCAACACGCAGCCGGCAAACGATGCGGTTCTGCTCGACACCACCGATCTCACGGTGGATCAAGTCGTCGTTTGCATCGCCGAGCTGGTGGAGGCGCGACGGTGACGGGAACCGACATGGTCTGGGCCGTGGGCCGTGCCACGATCGGCACCGCGGTGAAGCTCATTGCTCCGCTCCGCGTCTACGGGGCCGAGCGGGTGCCGGCGCGCGGCGGTCTCGTCGTGGCCGCGAACCACTTCAGCTGGCTCGACCCGCCGCTGCTCGGCGCATCGAGTCCGCGCACCCTCTACTTCATGGCGAAGGTAGAGGCGCATCGTGTCCCCGGGCTCGGCCAGCTCATGCGGAGCTTCGGAGCGTTTCCCGTGCGCCGCGGAGAGTCCGACCGAGACGCCGTGAGGACGATGCGCCAGATCGTCCGCGACGGGCATGCGCTCGGGATGTTCGCCGAAGGCACCCGGCAGCTGGATGTCCCCGGAGCGGTGCAGCCAGGCGCTGCCATGGTCGCCATCAACGAGTCGGTTCCGCTCATCCCGGCCGCCATCCACGGGAGCCAGCACTGGCGCGCGAACTTCGCGCCGGTCTCCGTCGCCTGGGGCGAGCCGATGACGTTCGAGGGGCTCCCGCGTGGAGGCAAGGGGTACAAGGAGGCTTCGATCGAGGTCGAGCGCAAGTTGCGCGAGCTCTGGCAGTGGCTCGTGGAGATTCACGAGCTCGGCCGCCCCCGCGACGCGACTCCGCCGCGATGACCAGGTCGCGACGAGCTTCCTCCAAGGCCCGGACCTCCACCGACGAGCAAGTCGTCGACCCCGTCGAGATCGCGGGAACCGTCGCAATCGTCGGCTTTCCCAACGTCGGCAAGTCGACACTCGTCAACCGGCTCACCGAGACCCGCGCCGCGGTCGTGCACGAGACCCCGGGCGTGACGCGGGATCGCAAAGAGCTGATCTGCGAGTGGTCCGGGACGACATTTCGCTTGATCGACACCGGTGGCGTCGACCGCGAGGACACGGGGCCCTTCGGGCGGCAGGTGGCCGCACAGGCGCGGCAGGCCGTCGAGGAAGCCGACCTCGTGCTCTTCGTCGTCGACGCGAAGGTGGGAGCCACGCCGGGTGACGAGGAGCTGGCGGCGATTCTGCGCTCGTCCCGGCGCGACGTGCTCGTGATCGCGAACAAGCTCGACGATCCCCGCCGGGATGCCGAGGCGCTCGAGTTCCACCGGCTCGGGCTC
>JACDCN010000311.1 GCA_013817555.1 Actinomycetota bacterium | reverse complement strand
GCGCGCCGGACGTCCGCGTCACCGGCCTGAGGAAGAGCTACGGAGACGTCGTCGCAGTCGACGCGATCGACCTGGACATCGCACGCGGCGAGTTCTTCACGATGCTCGGGCCTTCGGGGTCGGGGAAAACCACGACGCTGCGCATGATCGCGGGCTTCGAGACACCGGACGAGGGAACGATCGAGCTTGCCGGCGAGGACGTGTCGCGCCTTCCGCCCTACGACCGGCCCGTGAATACGGTCTTCCAGGACTACGCGCTCTTCCCGCACATGACCGTCCACGACAACGTCGAGTACGGGCTCATGGTCAAGAAGGTCAAGAAGGGTGAGCGAAAACAGCGTGCCCAGGCGGCGCTCGAGATGGTGCAGCTCGGTGGTTACGGCGGCCGCAAGCCGTCGCAGCTCTCGGGGGGGCAGCGTCAGCGCGTCGCGCTCGCGCGCGCGATCGTCAACCGCCCAAAAGTGCTTCTGCTCGACGAACCTCTGGGCGCGCTCGATCTCAAGCTCCGGCAGGAGATGCAGATCGAGCTCAAGAGCATCCAGCGTGAGGTCGGGATCACGTTCGTCTACGTGACGCACGACCAGGAGGAGGCGTTGACGATGTCGGACCGCATCGCGGTCTTCAACGAGGGCCGGATCGAGCAGATCGGGCCGCCGGCCGAGGTCTACGAGCACCCGCAGAGCGAGTTCATCGCAGGCTTCGTGGGCGTTTCGAACGTGATCGAGCAGAACGGAAGGCGTTACACCGTCCGCCCCGAGAAGATCAACCTCCTCGAGCACGGCCGCGAGCCGCAACCGGGTTGGCGTGTCGAGCCCGGCGTCGTGAGCGACGTCCAGTACGTGGGGCCGGTCACGCGCTTCCACGTGACGCTCGATCGGGGAGGTGGCTTGCAGGTGCTCGCACAGAACCTCGAGGAGGGCTCGAGCGAGGTGCTCGAGACGAAGGGGCGCCGGATACGGGTCGAGTGGCGCCCGGAACAGGAGTCGGTAATCGACGAACCAGAGGGAGGAACCGAATGAGTGCAAGGAAGTACCGCGCAGCCCGCTGGGCCGCGCTCGGGTTGCTCGTCGCGTCGCTCAGCGTGGTCGCAGCTGGCTGCGGTGGCGGCGACGACGGAGGGTCGGCCAGCACGGAGATCGAAGGCCTCGGCTCGTCGCTCGAGGAGATCCAGGAGATGGCTCGCGAAGAGGGCCAGGTCAACGTCGTGCAGTGGGCGGGCTATGCCCAGCTTATGGACGAGTTCAAGTCCGCCACAGGCTGCACCGTCAACACCAAGGATGGCGGCAGCTCCGACGACATGATCAGCCTCCTCCAGACGGGTGAGTACGACGGGGTCTCGGCATCGGGGAATGCAAGCGTGCGTCTGATGACGACCGGAGACGTCGCCCCCATCAACGCCGACTTCATTCCGAACTACGCGGACGTGCAGGAGGGCATCAAGGACCAGGAGTACAACAGCCTCGACGGCGAGCCGTACGGTGTGCCTCACGGCCGTGGCCCGAACTACCTGATGTTCCGCACCGATGTGGTCCCGGAGGAGACGGATTCTTGGAGCGTGATCTGGGACGAGTCCGGTCCGTACAACGGCAAGCTCTCGATCTACGACGACTCGATCTTCATCGCCGACGCAGCTGTCTATCTGAAGGCAACGCAGCCCGAGCTCGGGATCGAGGATCCGTACGAGCTCGACGAGGAGCAGTTCAACGCCGCAGTCGACCTGCTCAAGCAGCAGGCGCCGAATGTCGGTGAGTACTGGCCCGGCGATGTCGCGAAACAGATCGGTTCGTATACGAACGGCGACAGTGTCGTGGGGACGACCTGGCCGTATCAGTACGTCCAGCTCACCGCGGCCGACCCACCCGTGCCCGTGAAGGCGATCAAACCGAAAGAGGGCACGACCGGCTGGTCGGACACGTGGATGATCTACTCGCAGGCCGCCAACCCGAACTGCATGTACCTCTGGATGAACCACATGATCTCCCCAGAGGCGCAGGCGGCAGTTGCGGAGGGCTTCGGCGAGGCGCCCGTCAACCTCAAGGCGTGCGATCTCACCAAGAACCCGAATCACTGCGCCGAGTACCACGCGGACGACGAGTCCTGGTGGGAGGACGTCTACTACTGGACGACCCCGACCGCGGACTGCGGCGACGATCGCGGGGAGGTCTGCAAGACCCAGGAAGACTGGGAAGCCGCGTGGACCGAGATCCGGGGGTAAGTGACTGACCTCGGCCACCGTCGACTCTCCACCTTCTTCTTTCGGCATCCGCGGGCTCGGCTGGCCGCGCTCCTCGCCGTGCCCGTGGTGTGGATCGTCGGCGTCTACCTCGGGTCGCTCGTCGTCCTTTTGCTCTCGGCGTTCTGGGACACGAACCCGTTCACCGCCGAGGTCGTCCACGAGCTCACGCTCGACAACTTCCGCACGCTCTTCGAGCGAGATGTCTATCGCGACGTGGCCTGGCGTACGATTCGGATGGCGGCACTCGTGACCGTCGCCGACGCCGTCCTCGCTTTTCCGATCGCTTACTACATGGCGCGGGTGGCCTCGCCGCGCACGCGAAACCTGCTGGTGGTCGCGGTGCTCATGCCTCTTTGGGCCAACTACCTGGTCAAGGCCTACGCCTGGCGGACGATGCTCTCTGACGGGGGAGTGATCAACTGGGCGCTCGGCCCGTTGGGGCTCCATTTCGACGGGTACTCGAC
>JACDCN010000071.1 GCA_013817555.1 Actinomycetota bacterium | reverse complement strand
CGCGCGCCGCGATGCGCTCGTCGAGCGGCTTTTTCTCGCGACTGTCGGCGCGTTCGATCTCGCAGGTGTCTACCTGGGCGGACGGCTCGGTCTCTACCGGGTACTCGCCGAGCGCGGCCCGTTGACACCTGCGGAGCTCGCGGAAGCCACGGGCATCCACGAGCGGTACGCGCGAGAGTGGTTGGAGCAGCAGGCGACGAGTGAGATCCTCGAGGCCGAGCGTAACGGCGATGAGTGGCGGTTTGCGCTTCCCGAGGGTCACGACGAGGCGCTTCTCGACGAGGACAGCCTCAACTACGTCGCCCCCTTTGCGCAGTTCTTGCTCGGGTGCGTGCGTCCGATCGACGCGCTGCTCGAGGCGTACCGGACTGGCGAGGGAGTTCCGTACGGCGATTACGGCGCCGATCTCCACCAGGCGCAGGCGGCGTTCACGCGGCCGATGTTCGTGCAACTGCTCGCTCAGGAGTGGTTGCCGGCTCTCTCTGAGGTCGACGAGCGCCTGCGCGCCGATCCGCCCGCGCGGGTCGCTGATCTTGCCTGCGGTGGCGGCGTCTCCAGCGTCGCAATCGCGAAGGGCTATCCGAAAGTGAGCGTTGACGGGATCGACCTCGACGCTCCTTCGATCGATCAGGCGCGTGCATATCTCACCGGGAGCGGAGTGGAGGATCGCGTCGAGTTCCACGTGCGTGACGCGGCCGATCCGCAGCTTCACGGCCGCTACGACCTCGTCACCATCTTCGAGGCCGTCCACGACATGTCATACCCGACAGCTGTCCTGCGAGCGGCCCACGATCTGCTGAGCGAGGGCGGGTGCGTGATCGTCGGCGACGAGCTGACTGCCGAGGCGTTCGGCGCGGCGAACGACGATCTCGAGCGCCTCTACTACGGATTCAGCGTTCTGCACTGTCTGCCGGTGGGGATGATCGGGGAGGGTGCGGCAGGCACAGGAACCGTCATGCGAGCCGACACTTTGGCGCAATACGCTCACGCGGCCGGCTTCGGGGGCGTCGAGGTCGCGCCGATCGAGAACGACTTCTGGCGCTTCTACGTCCTGCGACCGTAGGAACGTCTGTCGCTACAATCCGCCGCCGATGTCCGGAGACCGATTCAAGCTCGAAGTTCAAGAGCGAGGGGAACGCGGCTCGCGCCATTCTCGGCGCCTGCGCAAGGAGGGCATTGTGCCCGGCGTTCTGTACGGGAAGGGCCACGCGCGCGCGATCTCCGTCCCGGAAAGAGATCTGCGGACGGCCATGACGGGACCGTCGGGTCTGCACGCGATCCTCGACGTCGTCCTCGAGGGGCAGACGACAGTGCACCCTTCGATCCTCGCTGAGTATCAGCAGGATCCCGTGCGCGGAAAGATCTCCCACATCGACCTGCGCGAGGTGCGGCTCGACCAACCCATCCAGGCATCGGTCGTCGTCCAGCTCATCGGCGAGGCGGTTGGAGCCAAAGCGGGTGGCGTCGTTTCGCTGGTTTCGCGCGAGCTTCAGGTCGAGGCGCTCCCCATGGACGTCCCCGAGCACATCGACGTCGACGTAACTGCCATGGACATCGGCGACATTCTTCGCCTCGAGGACATCGCGGTTCCCGAAGGAATCACGTTGCTCGACGACCCGCACGAGACGGTTATCGTGACGGTCGCGATGTCGCGTGGTTTTGCCGAGCTCGAGGAGGCAGAGGCTGCTGCTGCTGCGGAGGCCGAAGCTCTCGAAGAGGGCGAGGAGCCCGAAGAGGGCGCCGAAGAAGGGGACGAAGCCGGCGAGGCTTCCGAAGCTTCTCCCGACGAAGAGGAGTAGTTCGCGGTGCGTCTGTTTCGTCGGGGCGAGTCCGCCTCGACGCTCGACCTGCTCATCGCCGGTCTCGGGAACCCCGGCCGCGAGCATGCCGGCGATCGCCACAACGTCGGCTGGATGGTCGTCGAAGAGCTCGCTCGTCGACACGACGGGTCGTTCCGCTCGAAATTTAGCGGGCGTCTTGCCGAAACGCGGATGGGGGACGCGCGGGTAGCGCTGCTCGAGCCCGAGACCTACATGAACGACTCGGGCCGCTCGATCTCGGCCGCCGCCCGCTTCTTCAAGGTTTCGCCGCAGGATGTTCTCGTGGTCCACGACGACGTCGATCTGGACGTGGGTCGGCTGCAAGCCCGGGCGGGGGGAGGGCTCGCCGGGCACAACGGTCTTCGGTCGATTGCCGAGATCCTCGGCACTCAGGAGTTCCTTCGGCTGAGAGTCGGAGTGGGCCGACCTGGCCGCGGCGACCCTCGACCTGTCGCGGACTACGTGCTCTCGCCGTTCACCGCTGAGGACGACGCGGACGGGATCGTCGCGCGTGCGGCCGACGCCGTCGAGAGCGTGCTGGCCGAGGGTCTGGACACGGCCCAGCAGCGATTTAACTGACGCGCTATTGGCGCGATCTCGTAACCCACGCGTGACGGGATCGGGGATACCGTGTCAGTAGGGACACGGGAGTGCCCCTGGGGGTGGTTGGTGGTTGCGAGTGGCGCGGTGACGCCGAGTCTGCCATCGGCGCGAAGTACCGTTCCATGGATGGCCGAGCCGGTGATCCGGAGGGCGACGGAGGGAGATGTGGCGACGCTTTCCCGGCTTCGACGCGAGTTCACACTCGAGGACAGGCCAATCCCATCTCCGCGTGAGGATTTCGACGGGGCGTTCGAAGAGATCGTGGCCACGGGGCTGAACGACGGACGTCGCCGACGTCGACGGGGAGATCGTCTCGCACGCTTTCATCGGCCTTGTCGACAAGATCCCGCGACCGACGCCGGAGCAACGTTGGATCGGCTACTTGACCAACGTGTACACAAGGCCTGCGTTTCGCAGCCTCGGCTTGGGCGGTCTTGTGCTCGAGTCGGTGAAGACCTGGGCCAGCGAGGAGGACGTCGAGCTCCTCATCGTGTGGCCGAGCGAGAGGAGCGTCGGTTTCTACCGTCGCCATGGCTTCGTAGGCGACGCAGAGCCTCTGGTCTGGATGAGCCCGAATGCATCGGGATAACGTGAGCTCCGAGGCTACGATTGCCGAACGGGACACGGTTCCCGCTAGCCGCATGGACCAGTCGCCTAACCCGCTTCACGGCCTCGTCGCCGAGCTCGCCGAGAGCGAGGGTTTCCGTGCGTTCGTAGACGACTTTCCTGTCGCCGCTCGCGTGTCAGACCCGGCGCTTCCGCTCGTGCTGGCAGCGCTCCACGAGACACTCGGCAGAGAGCTTCTTTGCCTCCTTCCCGAGGACGAGCAAGCGCGAGACGCGGCCGAGGCCGTCTCTTGGTACGTCGATCCGGCGCACGTCGCGCTTCTTCCGAGCCGCGGCGTTCGACTCGGCTCGGGCCTCGAGCCGCCGGCGCACCTCGTCGGAGAGCGGGCGCGAGCTCTTGACGTCCTCTCTCGAGGAGGCCTCGTCTGCGCATCGGCACGCGCCCTTGCCGAAAGTCTTCCGCCGGAGGACGCGCGACCCGCGCCGATCGAAGTCCGCGTAGAGGACGAGATCGGCCTCGAGCGGCTTGTCGAGATACTCGCGATTGCGGGGTACGAGCGGGCGGAGCGCGTCGACGAGCGTGGGCAGATCGCGGTTCGGGGTGGACTCGTCGACGTGTTCCCGAGCACCGGGCGCGAGCCGCTTCGCATCGAGTTCTTCGGAGACGACATCGAGCAGATTCGGGCGTTCTCGCCCTTCACCCAGCGCGCCTTGCACCCCGTGACACGGGCGGTGATCTACCCGGCCGCCGAGCGTCGGGGAGACCTCGTCGACATTGCGCTCGACGTAGATGAGCAGGCGATCCCCGGCGATCTCGTCCCACCGGTGGAGCGGCCGCCCGATCTCGTCTGGCAGCCCGAGGACGTCCGGCGACTATGGGAGGAGGAGGGTCTTGATCAGCTGCGGTTGGAGAACGCTGCTCTGCTCGACCCGTTCCCGCACGCCCAGGCGCACTCCTTCGAGGCGCAGCGCCCGGCCATCGCCGCCCGCGGGCTCGCGGAGGCCGAGACCGAGCTTGCCGGAATGGTTCGGCAGGGTCGTCGCGTGCTCGTCGCCTTCCCGCATCGCGGAGAGGCGCTTCGGACCCAGAGGCTGCTTCGGAAGGTCGACGCGGACGTCGTGGATGAGGGGGGCCCGCTTCCCACCGATCCCGTTGTGCAATTCGTCGTCAGCCCCGCCCGCCGCGGTTTCGTGTGGCGAGACCTCGGATTCGCGCTCCTCCCCGACGTCCAGGTATTTCGCAAGCGGCCGCCGCGGGCCGACGCGCGCCTCGGTCGAGCGCTCCAGTCGTTTGCCGACCTCCGCACGGGCGACTACGTCGTGCACGAAGACCACGGGGTCGGACGCCTTCTCGGCTTCGAGACGAAGGAGGTCGCGGACGTCACCCGCGACTACCTGTACCTCGCCTTCCGCGGTGAAGACCGGCTGTACGTCCCACACGAGCAGCTGCCCAAGGTCAGCCGCTACATCGGCGCCGACGCAGGCGCCCCGGCACTCTCGAAGCTCGGCGGGAAGGCCTGGCAGAACCTCAAGAGTCGCGCGCGGGAGTCGGTGCGCGAGCTTGCTGGTGAGCTCCTTGCCCTGTACGCCCGCCGCCAGCAGGCGCCCGGCGTCGCGTTCGACCTGAATCAGGACTGGCTCGAACGTCTTGAGGCGTCGTTCCCGTACCGAGAGACCGACGATCAGCTCCAGGCCATAGAGGCGGTCAAAGAAGACCTCGAAGCGCCGAGTCCGATGGATCGGCTCGTCTGTGGGGATGTCGGGTTCGGCAAGACGGAGGTCGCGGTGCGCGCCGCGTTCGCAGTCGCGCTGAACGGAAAGCAGACGTTGATTCTCTGTCCGACGACAATCCTCGCCGAGCAGCACTGGAACACCTTCCGAGAGCGGTACCGCGACTTCCCCGTGCGAGTGGAGATGGTCTCCCGCTTCCGGTCCCGCGCAGACCAGAAGCGGATCCTGGACGAGTTTCGCCAGGGGAAGGTGGAAGTGCTGATCGGAACGCACCGCGTCCTCTCCCGCGATGTGATCCCCAAGGAGCTCGGGCTGGTCATCCTCGACGAGGAGCAGCGCTTCGGCGTCGCGCAGAAGGAGCTCCTGCGCTCGCTTCGGCTCGAGGTCGACGTGCTGGCGCTTTCGGCGACGCCGATCCCGCGCACGCTGCACATGTCGCTCTCGGGTCTCCGGGACATCTCGATCATCGAGACGCCCCCGGCCGGCCGGCGTCCGATCCGCACGACTGTCGGCGAGTACGACGACGAGCTCATCCGGACTGCGCTCGAGCGAGAGCATGCGCGCGGTGGCCAGTCGTTCTACCTTCACAACCGCGTTGAGTCGATCGACGAAGCTGCCGAGAAGCTGCAGCAGCTCTGTCCCGAGCTTCGCTTCCTCGTCGCCCACGGCCAGATGTCGGAGCGCGAGCTCGAGGAGCGCATGCACGCATTTCTCGCCGGTGACGGAGACGTCCTCGTCTCCACGACGATCATCGAATCCGGGATCGACATCCCGCAGGCGAACACCCTGATCGTCGAACGGGCGGACGCGCTCGGCCTCGCTCAGCTGTACCAGATTCGAGGCCGAGTCGGGCGTTCGAATGTTCACGCCTACGCGTACCTCTTCTATCCGGAGGCGTCGGAGCTCAGTCCGGAGGCCAGGGCCCGGCTGGCGACGCTCGCGGATCACACCGAGCTCGGGGCAGGCTTCCAGATCGCCATGCGCGACCTCGAGATCCGAGGCGCCGGCGATCTCCTGGGCGCTGAGCAGTCCGGGCATGTGGCGGCGCTCGGCTTCGAGTTGTACGTCGAGATGCTGAACGAGGCCGTCGCAGAGCTCTCCGGGGAGCGTCGCATCGCAGCGCGGCCGGTCCGGGTCGACGCACGAGTCGACGCCTACGTCCCGGCGTCCTACGTCGCGGCCGAGGCGCTCAAGATCGACCTGCATCGCCGAATCGCGCTCGTCGAGGACGAGGACGAGCTACGCGAGCTCGTCTCGGTCACCGAGGATAGGTACGGACCGGTGCCCGAGCCCGTCCAGAATCTCTTCGCGATCCAGGAGGCGAAGCTGAAGCTCGCGCGACTCGGCGCCGACTACCTCGTCTACCGTGGAGGGCGGGCAACTGTGGGTCCGCTCGCTCTCGGCTCGGCGGAGTTCCAAGCGCTCAGGGCTGTTGCCCCGACCGTGATCTACTCGACCGAGAAGCGCGAGGTGTCGCTCAGGGTCGAGACCTTCGGAGCCGCTCTGCAGCTGTCCGATGCTATAGTCGAGGCTCGTCTGGCCGCCTAAGCCGCGGCCTTTTTCATGCCTCTGCAACACTTTCATCCCGTTCTCGAACAGTCCACAACGTCTGCCTAACACCGCCTCGGCTATAAGAACCCCCGCATGAAGCGCTCGCGTCTCGTTCTCATCGTTCTCGGACTCGCCCTCGCGATGTTCGCTTCCGCGTGCGGCGGAGGCGGCGACGTTCCGGACGGAGCGGTCGCCGTGGTCGACGGCACGGAGGTCTCGCGTGCCGAGCTCGACGAGCTGATCGAACGTGCGAAGAAGGGCTACGCCGCGCAGAAGCAGGAGTTTCCGAAGGTCGGTACGCCCGAGTACCAGAGCATCCAGACCCAGTACGTGACGGTCCTCGTCCAGCGTGAGGAGTTCGAGAAAGAGGCCGACGAGCGTGGAATCACGGTCACCGAGAAGGACGTGGAGAAGGAGGTCCAGGACTTCCTGAAGACACGCTTCGGCGGAAAGCGCGATGCGTTCCTGAAGGCGCTGAAGGAGCAGGGCTTCACCGAAGATGCCCTCAGAGACACGCTCCGATTCTCCGTTCTCTCCCAGAAGCTCTTCGAAGCCGTGACCGAGGACGTCAAGGTGGAGGAAGCCGAGATCCTCGCTTACTACCAGCAAAACCAGGCCCAGTACGGAACACCGGAATCGCGGGACGTCCGGCACATACTGATCTCCGAGAAGAAGGACGGCGACCAGGTCGACTTCCCGAAGAGCAAGGTCGAGGCGGATCGGATCTACGCCGAGCTCGAGAGCGGGGGCGACTTCGCTGCGCTCGCCAAGGCGAATTCCGACGACCCCGGCTCGAAGGACAGCGGCGGAAAGCTGACGATCTCGCGCGGCCAGACGGTGCCCGAGTTCGACAAGACCGCCTTCGAGCTGGAGCCGAGCGCGCTCGCGAAGCCCGTGAAGACGACCTACGGCTATCACATCATCGAGGCGCTCACTCCGGTGAAGAAGGCGACGACGACGCCCATCGCCAAGGTCCGCGCGTCCATCCGCACCACGCTTCTCCAGGAGAAGAAGTCGACGTTCATGACGACCTGGGTCGAGGACTTGACGAAGAAGTACGACGGCAAGGTCAGCTACGCGGCAGGCTTCGAGCCGCCCGAGATTCCGGACGCGACGACGACCGAGCCGAGCTAGGCTCTCCGCGTGAGCCTCGCGGAGGCGCTTCTCGACCTCCAAGATTTGACGCGACAGCTCCGTCGCGACTGCCCCTGGGATCGGCAGCAGACAGCGCTCACGATCGTCCCGCACACACTCGAGGAGGCCTACGAGGTCGCGGATGCCGCCGTCTCGGGCGACGACACGGGGCTCCACGGGGAGCTCGGCGACCTTCTCTTCCAGGTGTACTTCCTCTCGCTGCTCCTCGAGGAGCGCGGGATAGGTGACCTCGAATCCGTCGCGCGCGAGGTGCACGAGAAGCTCGTCCGCCGGCATCCGCATGTTTTTGGGCAAGCCAAGGCGTCGACCGCCGGCCGGGTGCGCGAGCGCTGGGAGGCGATCAAGTCCGAGCAGGAGGGACGAGAGGGAATCTTCCACGACGTGCCTGAGTCGCTCCCCGCGCTCCTCGAGGCGCGCAAGGTGCAGCGGCGGGCCGCGACCTCGGGTTTCGACTGGCCGGACCTTGCTGGGCCGCTCGGCAAGGTGAGCGAAGAGCTCGACGAGCTCGCTCGGGCGGTCGAGCTAGCAGGAGAGCCGCAGCCGGAGTCGGAGCCCGATACCGAGGTCTTCTCCGAAGTGGGTGACGTGCTCTTCACGATCGTGAACCTCGCGCGTCGTCTCAACGTGGATCCGGAGCTGGCGCTGCGGGCGACTTCGCGCCGTTTTCGAGAACGCGTCGAACGGGCAGCGGAGCTTGCAGGTGACGAGGGCGACGAGTGGCGCGCCCTCGACCTGGAAGCCCAAGACGCGTATTACGAAAGGGCGAAGGAGGAGCTGTCATGAGCAAGATCGTCGACGTGCATGGTCGTCAGATCCTCGACTCGCGCGGCAACCCGACGGTCGAGGTCGAAATCTGCCTCGCGTCGGGAGCGTCGGGGCGAGCCGCTGTGCCGTCCGGCGCATCGACCGGTGAGCACGAAGCAGTGGAGGTCAGGGACGGCGATCCGGCGGCGTACCTCGGCAAAGGCGTTCTGAACGCGGTGTCCAATGTCAACGGAGAGATGGGGCAGGCCTTGTCCGGCCTCGACGCTGCCGACCAACCTGCGCTCGATCGCGTCCTCATCGACCTGGATGGAACTCGCGGTAAGAGCCGGCTGGGCGCGAACGCCGTTCTCGGCTGCTCGCTTGCTGCCGCGAAAGCCGCCGCAGACGAAGCCGAGCTCCCGCTCTATCGCTGGCTCGGCGGCGACAGCGCCTGCACCCTCCCTGTTCCGCTCATGAACGTCATCAACGGCGGAGCCCATGCCCAGAACCGGCTCGACCTCCAGGAGTTCATGATCGTCCCCGCGGGCGCGGAGACGTACACGGAGGGTCTGCGCATGGGGACTGAGGTCTTCCACCACCTGAGGGCGGTACTGCACGAACGCGGGCTTGCGACCGGAGTGGGGGACGAGGGCGGCTTCGCGCCCGACCTGGAGTCGACCGAGCAGGCGATCGAGGCGATCCTCGAAGCGGCGGAGCGCGCGGGTCATCGCGAGCGGGTGGGGATCGCGCTCGATCCGGCTGCGAGCGAGATCTTCCGTGACGGGCGCTACGAGCTCCCGGGCGAGGGTCGCACGCTCGAGCCGGCGGCGATGATCG
>JACDCN010000310.1 GCA_013817555.1 Actinomycetota bacterium | reverse complement strand
CGGCGGGCATCGCCCGGAAGACATCGAGACGCCGCCGCGGGATCGCATCCTCGCCGCCGGAAGGGGGCTCCATCGCGGCGAGAGCGAGCACCTGGAGAAGATGGTTCTGCACAACGTCTCGAATCGCCCCGACGTTGTCGTAGAACGAGCCTCGCCCTTCCACCCCGAAGTCCTCCGCCAGCGTGATCTGGATCGAGTCGACGTCTTCACGGCTCCACACGGGCTCGAAGAGCGCGTTCGCAAAACGGAGGTAGATGATGTCCTGGACGGGCTCCTTCCCCAGAAAGTGGTCGATGCGGTAGAGCCTGTCCTCGGGGAAGATCGCCGTCAGGCGCTCGTTCAGCTCACGTGCGGAGCGAAGGTCGGAGCCGAACGGCTTCTCGACGACGAGTCGGGCGTTGTCCGCGAGCCCGGCGCCGGCGAGCTCCTCGGCGACCTCGAGGAACATCGAGGGCGGAGTAGCGAGATAGAAGACGGGCGCCGTAGCCTCGCCGAGCGCATCGCGCAGCCGGTCGTAAAGCGATCCGTCCTCGGCATCGCCTCCGATGTAATGGAGACGCGAGAGAAGGTCTGCGAGCACCTTCTCGTCGACGTCGTCCACTGCCGCCGTCACCGACTCGCGCGCCTGCTCGGCCAGCTCGTCGTCGCGCAACGGGCGGCGCCCGACTCCGATCACCGAGCACGTCAGGAGCCCCTGCTCGGTCAGCCGGTAGAGCGCGGGAAGCGTCATCCTGCGCGCGAGGTCGCCGGTGATGCCGAAGACGACGAGCGCGTCTGCAGTCTCGCTCACGTGGAGCATCCTCGCCGCGTAACGTGTCGCACGGACAGGGATGCTCGCGGAAAGGAGCGGGAGTGGCAACTGAGACACCGCTGCAGCTCGGGATGGTCGGTCTCGGACGGATGGGCGGCAACATGGCAAACCGCCTTCTGCGCGACGGCCACAGGATCGTGGGATACAACCGAGACCCAGCGCCGGTCGAGGTGCTGGTCGCGGACGGTGGCTCGGGAGCAAGGTCTGTCGAGGAGCTCGTCTCGCTGCTCGAGCAGCCGCGCGCAGTCTGGCTCATGCTCCCGGCAGGAACGATCACGGAGACGGTTCTGAGGGAGGTTGCCTCGCAGCTCGAGCCCGGCGACGCGATCATCGACGGAGGCAATACGCACTACGCCGACGACATCCGGCGAGCCAGCGAGCTCGAGGCGCGTGGGATCGCATACCTCGACTGTGGGACGAGCGGTGGGATCTTCGGGCGCGAGCGCGGGTTCTGCCTGATGATCGGCGGCGACGAGCAGGCGTTCGGCCGGCTCGAGCCGATCTTCGCGTCTCTGGCCCCCGGCGTTGATGCCGCCCCACGCGGCAGATCGCGAAGCGGGCCGCCCGCGGCCGCGGAGCAGGGCTATCTGCACTGTGGAGGGAGCGGCGCCGGCCACTTCGTGAAGATGGTGCACAACGGGATCGAGTACGGGCTGATGGCCGCCTACGCGGAGGGTTTCGACCTCTTGCGCCATGCGGGCGCCGGGCTTACCACGCGAGCGGTAGACGCCGAGACCGCACCCCTCGCGCACCCCGAGCTGTACACCTACGAGCTCGATCTGGGAGCCATCGCCGAGCTGTGGCGCCGTGGAAGCGTCGTCTCCTCGTGGCTGCTCGATCTCACCTCGGCGGCGCTTCACGACTCGCCCGAGCTCGGCGACTTCGCAGGTCGGGTATCGGACTCGGGCGAAGGTCGCTGGACGTCGATGGCGGCGATCGACACGGGCACCCCGACCCCCGTTCTCACCACAGCGCTCTATTCGCGGTTCGCATCGAGAGGCGAGGCCGACTTCGCCAACCGACTCCTCTCTGCGCTCCGAGCCGAGTTCGGGGGACACGCCGAGAAACGCGCGTGAACCTGGGTCTCGAGGTTCACGTCGACGCGGACGCCGCGACGCAGCGCGTGGCCAATCTGGTCGCGGAACGAATGCGGGGGCGCGCCTCCACGCTCGCGCTCAGCCGCGGAGCCGAGTTGCTCGCGTGTCTCGGTGCGGAGGACATACCGTGGCAGCGAGTGACCGTCTACCAGGTCGACGAGCGCGTCGCGCCCTCGGGCCACGCTGACCGCAACCTGCCACAGCTCCTCGCGGCGATTCCGACCGACGCGGTCCGCCCGATGCCAGTGGAGGAATCTGACCTCGAGGCAGTGGCCGCACGGTACGCCGATGAGCTTCCAGAGGCTCTCGACCTCATCCATCTCGGCCTCGGCACGGACGGGCACACCGCGTCCCTCGTCCCCGGTGATCCCGCGCTCGACGTTTGCGACCGTCTCATCGCGGTCACGCGGGAGTACGAAGGCCGCCGCCGGATGACGCTCACCTACCCCGCGCTCGAGGCCGCTCGCGAGATCGTCTGGCTCGTCACGGGCGAAGCGAAGCGCGAAGTCCTCGCACGCCTGCTCGCACGAGATACGTCCATCCCAGCCGCCCGGATCGCCAACCCCTGCCAGCTCGTGGTCGCTGACGTTCGGGCAGCGTCGTCCGCATAGGACGACCTGCCCGTGGACGGTTAACGACTCGAAAAGCGCCGCGTTACGACTGGATCGAGCGCGCTGTCGCGCGCAGCATCTCGACGCCGAGCTCGAGGTCGTTCACCGCGATGCGCTCGTTCGCCGAATGCACGAGCTTCGTCGCGTCTACCGCGTCCATCTCCTTGATCGGGAAGAAACCGTACGCGA
>JACDCN010000309.1 GCA_013817555.1 Actinomycetota bacterium | reverse complement strand
GGTAGCGCTCGACGCAGACGCGTACGTGGGCGAGGAACATCCGTCTGTCGACGTCGTCTCGGACGATCGCGCAGCCGTCGACCCCTCGCGAGATCACGTGGAAATAGCCGTCTGGAAGTGTGGTTCGAAGCACCCGCGGCACGGTTCTGGCATGAAAGCGCCTCCCACCGGCCATTCCAACCCGTGTGGAAAAGTTGACACGCTTTTGGCGCACCTCCCCACGTCCCTGGCGGACATGTCCAGGGTCAGACCCGGGTTCTTAGACCCCCTTGCGGTAGCCCGACGCGTCCGCGAACCGGGCGAGGACGCTCGGCAGGACCACCTGCGCGATCGAGATCAGCCGGTAGGGAAACCAGGGCACGGTGATCTCGCGCTTCCCCCTCTCGACGGCGTCGACGATCTTGGTTGCTACCTCCTCAGGCTCGACCACGAAGCGCCGCAAGATGCGGCTGGAGAGAACCGAGTGCTGCGGAAACCCCTCCGTCTCGACGAAGCCGGGCATGACTGTGAGCACGCCGATTCCGCTGCCGCGAAGGAGCGCAGCGGTCGAACGCGAGAATGCGAGCTGCGCGTGCTTCGACGCGGCATAGGCGCCGGCGGGCGCAAATGCGACGGTGCCGGCCACGGATACGAGGTTCACGACATGAGCCCCGACCGCGCCCGAGCCCGCGCGAGCCGCGCTCTGCAGCCCGGGCAAGAACGCGCGCACGCACCAAACTCCCCCGAGGTAGTTCACGTCGATCACGCGCTCGATGAGCTCGGGGTCGATCTCGAGAAAGCTCCCACGTGCCGGCATGCCCGCGTTGTTCAGGAGGAGCCCCACGGCTGGATGCTTCGCCAAGACCCGCGCTGCGACCTCGTTCACCTGCTCGCGGTCGGCGACGTCGCAGAGCTCCCACTCGCCGCCGATCTCGCTCGCGACCTGTTCGAGCCGGTCACCGCGACGAGCGAGCAGGACGCAGTGCCAGCCTCGCGCCGCCAGCTGCCGCGCGGTCGCCTCCCCGATCCCCGAGGACGCTCCCGTTATCACCGCCACCCGCGCGCCGCCCATTGCCGCGCGAGCGTATCCGTTTAGGATCGCCGGATGGCTGGGAGATTCGAGGGAAAGCAGGCGCTCGTGCTGGGCGTCGCCAACAAGCGCTCCATTGCCTGGGCGATCGCGCGCCGGCTCGCGGACGAGGGCGCGCAGGTCGCATTCACGTACCAAGGAGAGCGGATCGAGAAGAACGTGCGCGATCTGGCCGAGACCGTGTCGAGCCCACTCGTCACCGAGTGCGACGTGCGCTCGGACGACGATGTCGCCCGCGTTTTCTCCGAAGTTGCCGAAGCGTTCGGAGGAGGTCTCGACGTTCTCGTGCATTCGGTCGCGTTCGCCGCGGCCGAGGACCTCGAGGGGCGCTTCACCGACACGCCGCGTGACCGCTTCTGGCTCGCCGTCGACATCAGCGCATACTCCCTCGTCGCCTGCGCGCGCGCCGCGGAGCCGCTGATGGAGGCGCGGGGCGGAGGCTCGATCGTGACGATGACCTATCTCGGCGGCGAACGCGCGGTGCCCCATTACAACGTTATGGGCGTTGCCAAGGCCACCCTCGACGCGTCCGTCCGCTACCTCGCCTGGGACCTCGGCTCGAAGAACATCCGCGTGAACGCGATCTCAGCAGGTCCCGTCCGCACGCTCGCAGCCCGCTCCATAGCTGGCTTCACGACGATGGAGGAGCTGTTCGAGCAGCGTGCGCCATTGCACCGCCAGATCGATGCCGAGGACTGCGCTGCGGCGGGCGCGTATCTCCTCTCCGAAGACGCGCGCAACGTGAGCGGGACGACGCTGTACGTGGACGCCGGATACCACGCCATGGGCATGTGAGAGGAGGCGACGTTTCCGAGAGCCGGCGGCCGGAAACTACAACGCTATGAAAAAGTGGCGATACGCGATCCTCGGCTGGATCGCTTGGAAGGTCATCAAACGTAAGACGCGCCGCAAGCTTCCGCTCGTCGATAAGTGATGCGCTAGCGGTAGCGGCGGACGAACTCGTCCATCGCAGACTCATCGAGAAGCGTGACGACGACACCGTCGGCGCCCGCTGCGAGCAGCTCGTCTACGAGTTCGACTTTCGTCCTCGGGATGACACGAAGCTCCGGTTGCTTCGCCTTGAGATCCCGCACCTGCTCCGCGTCCGAGCTTCGGCTCGGATGCCAGACGTCCCCGAGCTGGCGGGCCCTTCGAAGCGCCGGGGCAGAGCCCCCCGCGATCCAGATCTCCGGCGATGGATCTGGTAGCGGGCCGAATGTCGCTCCGTCGAACGACCAGATCTCGCCGTGGAATTCGCGCTCGCCATTCCAGAGTGCGCGAATCAGCCGAATTGCTTCGTCGCCGCGAGGGCCACGACCACGGAACGGAATGCCCATGAACCGGTACTCGTCTTCGTGCCACCCCATTCCGAGCCCGAGCAGCATCCGACCGCCGGAGAGCTCCTGCAACGTTGCTGCTTCCTTCGCGAGATGGATCGGGTGATGGAGTGGAGCGAGGACGATCGACGTGCCGAGCGCAATGCGCTCGGTGAACCCCGCGATCCAGCCGAGCGTGACGAGGGGTGCATACACCCGCCCGTATGGATCCACCGCCTCCGGCCCGACGATGATGTGCTCGGTCGCCCACACGGAGTCGAACCCGAGCTGCTCCGCCGCCTCCGCTATCTGCCTGATCGCGCCCGG
>JACDCN010000308.1 GCA_013817555.1 Actinomycetota bacterium | reverse complement strand
TCGCACGGCTCCTCCCGGACGACTCCGTGACGCTGGCGTACGAGGAAGGCGACGGAGTTCTGAGCATCACGTCTGGGAGTCACGCGTCCCGGTTGAATGTCTACAGCGCTGAAGACTTCCCGCGACTTCCTCCGACCGACATTCGGCTGCTCGCGAAGCGGCGCGCCCTCGGGAGGCGGTACGGACAACCCCGCTGAGCCCACGGCCACCTCGCCGGGTCAGACCAGGACGTTCGTGGTGCAAACGACCCCGAATACGGTTGTTACCGCTAACGGCGCCGGCACCAAAGCGTCGACCAAGAGCAACAAGCAAGGCAAGGCGAAACTGACGATCAAGCCCAAGCGGAAGGGCATCATTACCGTTCGTGCGGCCGGAAACCGCGTGGTGAAGCGCATCGGTGTGGCCTCCGCAAGTCGGTCTGGAGCCAATCTCACCGGCTAACGCAAGAGCAAACGCCAGCGCCCCACACCGGGGCGCTGGCGTTGTCGTCGACACACACCAACCCGAGGAGACACCATGGCCGTAGACCCCGCTAGAACAGATCGATTCCGTGCGTTGAGCACGCTTCTCGCCGTCATGGGCCTCGTGGGCCTGATCGCCGCCCTGACTCCCGTCGCCCCGGCGTCGGCCAAGTCTTTTGAGGAGTACCCGAAGGCAGGGGTCATTCTCCAGACGAAGGTCGCTGCGCACTCACGACCGTCCAGCTCGTCCCCCACGATCAGGTTCATTCCACAGTTTCGAAGCGACTTTCGTCCGACAACGCTCCTCGTCCTCGGCGAAGCCAAAGGGGCGAAGGGGTCTCGCTGGTTGAAGCTCTCGATGCCAGTGAGGCCGAACGGCACCATCGGTTGGGTAAAGGCGAGCGCCGTGCAGATGCGCCCCGTGCAGCGCAGCATCGTCATCGACCTCTCGTCGAGAAAGCTGCGCATACTCGAGCAGGGCAAGACCCGGTTTGCCACTCGAGTGGCAGTCGGTCGCAAAGGGATGGAGACTCCGACGGGAACCTTCTATATCACCGCGAAGTTCAAGCCGACGGAGCGATTCCTCGGCGCCTTCGCCTTCGAGACGAGCGCGTACTCGAAGCTCTCGGAATGGCCAGGAGGCGGTGTCGTTGGCCTCCACGGCACCTCGATGCCCTGGCTACTCGGGCAGGCAGTGTCCCATGGCTGCGTTCGCATGTCGAACGCGGCGGCACTCGTGCTCAAGCGGCTCGCCCCCGCCGGCACCCCGATAAAGATCGTCGCCTAGCTGTCTGACCCCTCCCGAAGAAGACGACTGGTCCGCTCGGCCAAAGCGGGCCAGTAGTCTCCTCGCTCTGTGAAGGTCCTCACCGTCGTCGGGAACCGGCCGCAGTTCATCAAGAGCGGTCCGCTCTCCTTCGCCTTCCTGGTCGCGGGCGTCGAGGAGGTCGTCGTGCACACCGGGCAGCACTACGACCGTGAGCTGTCCGAGGTCTTCGTCGAAGAGCTCGGATTGCCGCGGCCGCAATACCGGCTCGAGCTCAAGACCGCGGATCCGGAGGTCATGGAGCCGGAGATCACACGCGTCATGCGCCGCGAAGAGCCCGACCTCGTCCTCGTCTACGGTGACACGAACTCGACCCTCGCAGGAGCACGGGCGTCGGCCGAGGCTTCGGTGCCGCTTGCACACGTCGAGGCGGGTCTGCGGAGCGGCGACCTGACGATGCCCGAGGAACGTGCGCGCATCGAGGTCGACCGCCTGTCCTGGCTCCTCTTTTGCCCCGACGACCGGTCGCGGGAGACCCTTGCCGAGGAAGGCGTCCTGGGCCAGGCCCACGTCGTCGGCGACGTCATGGCCGAGGCCTGCAGCCGCTTCGCGCCGATCGCCCGCGAGCGGTTTCCCATCCCCTTCGAGCCGCGGAGCTACGTCGTCGCGACGGTTCACCGCGAGGCGAACGTCTTCCAGCCCCGGCTCGGCCGCATCATGGAGGGCTTGAACCGCTTGAACGAGCGGATCGTGTTCCCAGCCCACCCGCGCACCCGCTCCCAGATCGAGAAGGAGGGCATCGAGCTCGGGGAGCATGTGCATCTGACGGATCCGTTGAGCTACCTCGAGCTTGCCTCGCTCGCCTCGCAGGCCCGAGTCATCGCGACTGACTCAGGCGGCCTCCAGAAAGAGGCGTACTGGTACGACGTCCCGTGCGTGACCCTTCGCCCGTCGACGGAGTGGATGGCCACTGTCGAAGTGGGCGCGAACATCCTCGTGGACGACGACCCCGACGCGATCGAGGCGGCGGTGACGATCGCGACCATGCCGGAGACGCGTCCTCAACTCTACGGCGACGGTCGTGCCTCGGCGCGGATCGTCAGCCTGCTGGTCGCTACGATGCCCGACCGATGAGGCGGGACGTCGCCATCGTGGGCGCCGGGTACGTCGGCGTGCCGCTCGCACACGCATTCGCGGACGTGGGGAAGAAGGTCGTCCTCGTCGACATCGACGCGGCGCGCGTCGAGCGGCTGAACCGCGGTGAGAGCTACATCGAGGACATCCCCTCGGAGACGCTGAAGCCGCTCGTCGAGAGCGGATTGATCTCGGCGACGACGGACTACGACGAGCTGCACGAGGCAGATGCGATCCTGATCGCGCTTCCGACCCCGCTCTCCAGACAACGCGAGCCCGATCTCCGGATCCTCGTCTCTGCCGCGGAGGAGATCGCCAAGCGGCTGCGATCAGGTCACCTGGTGGTCCTGGAGTCGAC
>JACDCN010000307.1 GCA_013817555.1 Actinomycetota bacterium | reverse complement strand
GTGTACGGGCTCTTCGACAGCTTCACGTCCGCGGAGCACGCGGCCTCAGCGCTACGCGGCGGGGGTCGCACCTGGCTGGTTCGTCCGGTCGGGTGACAGTCTCGCGCCGGCGCCGAATGGCAAGATGGGTGAGCTCTGGGGCGTGGCCAAGTGGTAAGGCAACGGGTTTTGGTCCCGTGATCCCAGGTTCGAATCCTGGCGCCCCAGCCACGATGCGCGAAATGGACGACTCGAGGCTCGGCGCGGTCGTGATGGCGGCCGGTCTCGGAACGCGCATGCACTCTGCCACGCCCAAGCACCTTCATTCGCTGCTCGGCCGGCGAATGGTCGACTGGGTCCTACACGCGGCGCGCGAGCTCGAGGCCGACCCGCTCGTCGTCGTCGCCGCGCCCTCCACCGCGGACGCCTTCGACGGTGTAGCCGTCGCGGTGCAGGAGACACCGCTCGGTACTGGAGATGCGGTGCGAAGCGCCCGGAGCGCCCTGGAGGGCGCCGAGGAGATCCTCGTGCTTTCCGGCGACACGCCGCTCTTGACACCTGCCCTGCTGCGGGAGCTCCTCGCCACCCACCGGCGCGAGGCCGCGTCCGCAACCGTACTCTCGTTCGAGCCCGAGGATGCTCGGCAGTACGGGAGAGTCGTTCGAAACGGCTCGGGAGCGCTGGCGGCGATCGTCGAAGCTGCCGATGCCAGCCAGGAGGAGCTGGCCATCCGGGAGGTCAACTCCTCGATCTACGTCTTCCGGGCCGAGCGTCTGTGGCCCGTCCTCGAACGCCTGACGCCGAGGAACGCTCAAGGCGAGCTCTATCTGACCGACTCGGTCGCGCTCCTCGTCGCCGAGGGCGGCCGGGTCGCCGTGCACAAGGGAGGGAATCCGATGGAGACCGAAGGCGTGAACACACGGTCGGAGCTCGCCGGCGCGGCCGCGGCGCTGCGCGACCGGATCAACGAGGCGCACATGCTCGCGGGCGTGACGATCGTCGATCCGTCGACGACGTGGATCGACGCCGATGCCGTGCTCGAGCCCGATGCGGTGATCCATCCGTTCACGGTCGTCCGGGGTGCGTCGCGCATCGCCGCCGGAGCGGAAGTCGGGCCGCACGCGGTGCTCTGCGACGCGGTCGTGGGTGCGGAAGCTCACGTGGGCCCGTTTTGTTACCTTCGCCCCGGCACGGTTCTCGAGGCGGCCGCGAAAGCCGGCACGTTCGTGGAGATCAAGAACTCGCGGATCGGCGAGAGAACGAAGGTGCCGCATCTCTCCTACATCGGCGACGCGGACGTCGGTGAGGACTCGAACATCGCCGCGGGAAACATCACCGTGAACCAGGATCACGCAACGAGGGCAAAGGGGCGGACCGTGATCGGGCGCAACGTCAGGACCGGCGTCGACAATGCCTTCGTCGCCCCGGTCACGATCGGCGACGACGCATGGATTGCAGCCGGCTCCGTCATCACAGAGGATGTTCCCTCGGGCGCGCTCGCCATCGCCCGCACGAAGCAGCTGAACAAGGAGGGGCGGGGTGGAAAGCGGGACGATTGAGCAGGCCCTTCCCGGCCTCGAGGTCGAGATACCCGCGGGCGAGATGACGACCGGCCACGCGATACCCCTCACTCCGCAGAAGCGGCTCATGGTCTTTGCCGGCCGCTCGCACCCCGAGCTGGCCTCGAAGATCGCCGAGCAGCTGAACGTCGAGCTCGGTGAGATCGAGCTCCTCACGTTCGCCAACGGCGAGACGTACTGCCGCTACTGCGAGTCGATCCGGGGCGCGGACGTCTTCCTGGTGCAGACGGGTTATCAGCCTGTCGACCAGAACATCATGGAGCTCCTCTTCATGATCCAGGCGGCCAGACTTGCCTCCGCAAAGCGCATCACGGCCGTCATTCCTTGGTTCCCCTACTCGCGGCAAGACCGCAAAGCGAAGCCGCGCGAGCCGATCTCGAGCCGTCTCCTCGCCGACATGCTCCAGATGGCCGGCGTCGACCGCTTGCTGACGATGGATCTGCACGCCGGCCAGATCCAGGGCTTCTTCACGATTCCCGTCGACCACATGACAGCGCTCCCGCTGTTCGCACAGTACTTCCGCGACCTCGGCTTGACCGGAGACCGCGTCGTTTCGGTCGCTCCCGACGCTGGGCGCGCGAAGCACGCGGTGCGCTTCGCCGAGATGATCGGAGCCGACTTCGCGATCATGCACAAGACGCGTCCGTCGCATGACATCGCCTCGGTCACGGAGATCACGGGCCGTGTGGACGGGAAGGTTGCGATCGTCGGCGACGACAACATCTCGAGCGGGAACACGCTGCTCGAGGGCGCGCGCGCCCTCAGGGAAGCGGGCGCGAGCGACGTGTGGGTTTTCGCGACCCACGGGCTCTTCGCGGGCGACGCCCTCGAACGCTTCGCCGCGGCCGATCTCGGTGGCATCGTCGTCACCGACACGGTTCCCGTCGATCCGCTCCGCCGCCCGCCGGGGATGACCGTGCTCACCGTCTCCGGGCTCCTCGCAGAGACGATCATGAACGTCTTCGCCGACGAGTCGGTTTCGGCGATCTTCGGCGGGGAAAACCAGCTTTTCTAGCGACATGACCCAGTCCGCGACCGCGCGCCGCGATGCGCTCGTCGAGCGGCTTTTTCTCGCGACTGTCGGCGCGTTCGATCTCGCAGGTGTCTACCTGGGCGGACGGCTCGGTCTCTACCGGGTACTCGCCGAGCGCGGCCCGTTGACA
>JACDCN010000306.1 GCA_013817555.1 Actinomycetota bacterium | reverse complement strand
CGCGCCTTAACTGAGCATCGGCGGCTGCTTCGGGACGCGTTCGGCTCGCATGGCGGGGTGGAGGTGGAGATGCAGGGCGACAGCTTCCACTTCGCCTTCCCGTACGCGCGTGATGCCCTCGCGGCCGCGGCTTCTGACGTCACCCCTGCAGCGGGAAAGCTGAGTGCACCACGCTCGGCGGAGGATTGAGTCTGGCGACGGCGCTAAACGAACAAGGCCCTAGGCCAACAGCGCTGTAGTGTCCCATAAGACAACAGTGAGCCGAAAGTGACGGATAACAAATCGTCGAAGATCGCTGCCAAATTTGGCTTATTCACATGCCTGAACCGGCGTTTTCGTAAACAAATCGGCGGACTTCTAATCCGCGGGTCGGAGGTTCGAATCCTCCCGGGCGCATCGAAAGCCCTGCAAACATCCTACGTGCCAGTGCAGGCCGCGCTCACGCGCGAGCTCGGTCACGCGCAGCGCTCGCATCGTGTTGTGCGTGTGGGTACTCCGGGTGGAGGCCGAACGGGAGCCACATCACCTCGGCCGCGCCTGCCCCAGTGACGAGGTAGGCGCTACCTTCGAAGCGTGCGTTCCGGCACTAGCCGGGGCATTCGTCAGCGGTCTCGCGGCCGCTCGCGATCAGACCGGCGACTTGGTGCGGTCGGGACCCGGGTCGACGGTCATCGTCACCTCGCCGCTCTCGCTCGGCAGCTTCATTTCCACCAGCGCCTCCGGACCGGGGATCGAGTCGCCGAGCCGCGCCACGATCCTCCCGCCGACGACGCGCGCCGGCCAGTCGTGCGACGGCACCACGAATGAGCCCGAGTTGAGCGCCTTGACGACCGCAGCCTTCTCCTCGCGCTTGCGCATCGAGTGGTTGCCCGTCACCTGCGGGTCGTAGTCGCCCATCTGGTAGAGCGGCGCGACGATCTGATCCTGCACGTCGTAGATGACGTCGCCGCAGATGCAGACGACGCCTGCCGCCGTCCCGACGAGGATGTTCATGGACCCCTCGGTGTGGCCGCCGGCGTGCTCGAGGCGGACGCCGGGCACCAGCTCGATCGGCCCGGAGAGCTCGAGGTCGAGGAGGCGTAGGGCGCCGGGGATGTGGAGCCGGTCGACGTGGTGTTTCACGTACTCGGCGGGGTACTGCTCGGTCATCAGCCCGGAGACGGAGTGCTCGAGCTCTTTGCGCTGCATGCACACCGTCGTCGTCATCGGGAACTTGTCGTCCTGGCCCGCGTGGTCGATGTGGTTGTGCGTGTGCAGGATGTAGCGCACGTCTTTCGGCTTCACGCCGTAACGCGCGAGCTGGTTCTCCATCTGCTGCGCCTCGCTGATCCAGCCGGTCATGCCGAGGCGCTGCATGATCTCCGGGTGAGAGGCGCCGGTATCGACGAGGATCGGGTCGTCGCCGCCGAGGATCAGGGAGCCCCACGTCTTGGCGAGTGCCTTCTGACCCATGTTCCGGGCCAGCACGAGGAAGCTCGATTCGAGCTCGATGTCGATGAGGTCGAGGAGCTTGACTTCGAGGGCCATTGCCATCCCCTCCTTTGGTAGACGGGGCGATCCTAGGGCTTCCCCTGGCCGCGGGTCGTCCGGTGCGTGAACGAGACGACGGTCGCAGTGCCGCAATCCGCACCGCTCTGTCGAGATGCGCGACTTTTCTCCAGTCGCTCGACAGTCACACGGGGCGAGGAGCCTCGACCACCGGATCGACGAGGGCGCTTGCCTACGCGGTCAGCTCACCGTCTGAACGGGCACCTCGAAGAACTCAACCGAGGTGCGCCGCTCGCTCGCGCCGGGATTCATGGCGTTGAGCGCCTCGTCGCCGCGGCGCATCGCCTCCTCGCTATCGAAGAGCGTGATACCGACGCCTTTGCCACTCTCGCGATTGACGAGCATCAGCATCTTCGCGCCCTCGAGCCCGGGCGGTGTGTTGCCGGATTCGACCTCGGTGCGAACCATGCTGATCGCATCGTCGATGTTGGCGGGGTCGCTCTGGAATGTCGCCACTCGTGCGTACACGCCTCCTCCTTTGAGTCGGTCGGACCAGGCCAGCTTACGCTGACTAGGTGCGACCCAGACCGTTCGCGCAGATCGTTCCATTCCGATATCGAGCGAAAGCTCACCGCGGCGGTCACTCGGAACAGCCGTCGACTGAGTCGGTCCACAGCGCCTAGCGCGCGCGGGGAGCGTACGGAAGGTGATCGAGTAGCGGAGCTCTTTTGTCGGCGGGATCGAGTGCTGCCACGTCGTTCGTGCCTCACCGGAGAGCACATAGCCCGACCGCGGCTCGAGCAGGACTTCCCAGACCCGTCGAGCCTCGCCCTTGCCTCTCTGGAAGCGAAGGCGGCTCGATCCGCCGAGCGATACGCCCACCACGGTTCCGAAGGCGGGCCCGTCGCGGTGCCAGCCGATGGTAGAGCCGGGCGGGGTAGCGCTGAACCAAGATCTCGACGAGCTCCTCCGGCCTTCGCGTGCACGATCCTCGAGTTCGGAAACACCGACGTGTAAAACCTCGCCGCTTCTTCGGCTTCGGTATCGAACCCCAGGCACGGACCAATGGATCGCGCTGTTCCCCGATGAACGCAGGCTTCGCAGCCCTGACGAGGGCCAGCCTCCCACCGTCTGAGACCGCCGGAATCCGCCTGAGTATGGCCGGGGCTCGGTCCGCCTTGCACGTGACCGATGTTCCGGTCATCGTTGCGAGATTGTTGGCGACGAGGGCGCGCAC
>JACDCN010000070.1 GCA_013817555.1 Actinomycetota bacterium | reverse complement strand
GCCTGAGGCAGCGCGCGACCTCGAGCTGCTAGCGGCGCCCTTCCACGGCGAGACGGTCGGTGTGATCAAGGATCGTCGCGCCCGCTCGTACACCGCGGTGCTTGCTGTTCGGGTGACGTCGTTCGGGCTCCTCGATCGAGCGGAGCAGGAGAGCAGGCAGGCTGGCTGGGGCGGGGTCCTCTCGGGTCTGGCCCGCGAAGGCTCGCCGGTGAGCCGAATCCAGTGGGTCGAGCGCACCGTCCCGGCGGACGGCGACGAGATCGGCCGTTACCTCGGCGAGGCGTGGACCCGCGACACAGTTGCCGTCGATTCGCTCGCCATGCAGGCCTACCTCGAGCTAACGAGCAGCGCCCCGGCCGCCACCAAGGATCACGAGCTCTTCGTCTGTCTGCAAATCGACGCCAAACGAGCGTGGCGGCAGATCAAGCGCGCGGGTGGCAAGCAGGGAGCGGATGCGGGTGCCTGTGGCGTCCTGCTTCGTGAGCTCGAAGCGCTCGGTGAGCACCTGACCGCCGCCGATGTGCGCGTCGTCGGCGCCCTTCGCCCCGGAATGCTCGCTGGTGCAGTGCGCGTCGCGTTCGATCCGTGGTCACGGCCCGGGCTCGCGCGGCTCGCCGCGGCCGACCCGGACCGCGACGGCATCGACGAGGCGGCCGCCTGGCCTGTTGCCGCTGACACATCGTGGAGCGTCTATCGCACGGACGGAGCGGTCCACGCCACCTACTGGATCGCGAGCTGGCCGCGTATCGACGTCGGGGCCGCCTTCCTCTCGCCCTTGCTCCTGAACGCCCAGATGGTGCGAGCCATCGCGGTCACGATCGAGGCGACCTCCCCGCTGAAGGCGATCCGCGAGGTCGAAGCCGCGCGCACCTCGGACGTCGCCGACCGCGAGCTCCGCGGGCGCATGGGCTTCATGGAGACGGCCAGGCGCAGGCGTCAGACCGAGGCCGTCGTCCGCCGCGAAGAGGAGCTCGCCGATGGTCACGCCGCGGTCCGTTTCGCGGGCTACGTCACGGTGTCTGCGCGTTCGCTCGAGGAGCTCGAACGGAACTGCTCCGAGATCGAGCACGCGGCGCAGATGGCACGGCTCGAACTGCTCCGCCTCCACGGGCAGCAGGAGCAGGCGTTCACGTACACGCTGCCGCTCTGCCGAGGACTGCGGTGAAAGCGAAGGGTCAGCCAGGGCACCGAGCCACGACTGCGAATGTGCAGGCCGCGTACCCGTTCGTTGCCGAGGGCGGGCTCGGAGGGCGCGGCGTCTATATCGGACGCGACGTCTACGGGGGCTCCTTCTGCTACGACGCGTGGGAGCTGTACGGCAAGGAGCTGACGAGCCCGAACGCCGTCGTGATCGGGATCGTCGGGCGCGCGAAGTCGAGCCTCGTCAAGACCTACGTGCTTCGCCAGTCCGTGTTCGGACGGCAGGCATGGATCGTCGACGTCAAGGGCGAGTACGACAGGCTCGCGGAGGCGATGGGCGTGCGTCCGATCACACTCTCTCCGGGCGGGCAGATCAGGCTCAACCCACTCACGCCGCGCGGTGGCCCCGAGCGCCAGCTAAACCTCCTCTACTCCGTCGCGGCGGCTGCCCTCGAGCGGCCGCTCACGCCAGAGGAGAAGCGGGCCGGTCAGGAGGCCGTCTCGGTTCTCGCGCGACGCTCGGACCGTGAGCCCACCCTCCCCGACGTCGTCGACGTGCTCGTCCATCCGACCGGCGAGATGGCGGACGCGCTCGCGATGGAGGTCGGCGAGATCGCGCTCGCAGTCCGGCCGATGGCGTTCGCGGTCGACCAGCTCTGCTCGGGGAATCTCAAAGGCATGTTCGACGGACCGACCACGCCCGGGCTCGACCTCGATGCCCCGCTTGTCGTACTCAACCTCCGTGCTGTCCTGAACACGCACACGACGGCGCTCGGGATCCTCATGACCTGCGCGACGGCATGGCTGCAGGCGCAGATCGAGGCGGAGACGGACGAGCGCCCGGCGAAGCGGATCGTCGTCGTCGACGAGGCTTGGCGCATCCTCTCAAGCCTCGGCATCGGCGAGTGGCTGCAGCAGTCGTTCAAGCTCTCCCGCGGCCTCGGGACGCAAAACGTCGTGGTGATGCACCGGCTCTCCGACCTGCGCGCGGCCGGCGCAGAGGGCTCTCGCGAGGTCCGCCTCGCTGAGGGCCTGCTCGCCGATGCCGAGACGAAGGTCGTCTACGCCCAGCCGCCTGATCAGCTGCCTCAGGCACGCGAGTTGCTCGGGCTGACCGATACGGAGGCAGAGCTCCTTCCTCACCTGCGCCGCGGCTGGGCGCTGTGGAAGGTCGGACAGCGGTCATTCCTCGTCCAGCATCGTCTCTCCTCAGTGGAGCGCGAGATCGTTGACACCGACGCCCGCATGCTCGTGAGGCCAGCGGCATGAAGACCCGAGGGAGCGCGCCTCGGTTTCCCGCCGGAGGCGAGGCGAAAGCCCATCCGCTGGAAACGCTCGCCTTTTGGCTGCTCGGCGGCGTCTTCTGCGCCGGCGCGCTGCTGTGGGTCGCCGGCGAGGTCTCCGGTCGGCTCCTCGGCGGCGCCTGGCCGCCGGTGCGGGTGTCGGAGATGGGCTCGGTCGTGGCGCAGTTCCCGCATCACGTCGGCGATCCCGCGCAGGCATGGCCCGAACGGGCGCGCAAGCTGATACCCGGCCCCGTCGGCTTCTACGGAACCTTCGCCGCCATCGTCCTCCCGAGCCTCGCGACCTTCGTGCTGCTCTCGATACGCCTTCGCAACCGAGGTGTCGGCTCGGCCAGAACGGCCCGCTGGGCGCGTCCGCGCGATCTTCGCACGCTGTTCGTGCGCGGCCACGAACCCGGTCGCCTGATCCTCGGCCGCGCCGAAGGGCGCCTCGTCGCGGCGGAGTCGAGGCAGTCGGCGATCGTCGTCGGCCCGACGCAGACGGGGAAGACGACGGGGTTCGCGATCCCTGCAATCCTCGAATGGCAGGGGCCGGTCGTCGCCACGTCGATCAAGACCGATCTTCTCCGAGAGACGCTTGCCGCGCGCTCCGCGATCCCCGGAGCCAGCACCCTGGTTTACGACCCCACGGGCAGCACTGGCTTTCCGACCGCCGGCTGGACGCCGCTGATGGAGTGTCTCACCTGGCAGGGCGCGCAGCGTGTGGCGGAGTGGCTCGTCCGCGGCGCCCGGCCGGGCGGGGGGACGAGCGACGCCGCGGAGTTCTGGTACGGAGCGACCGCCAAGCTCCTGGCGCCGATCCTTCTCGCCGCCGCTTGCAGCGGCGGGACAATGGTTCAGGTCGTCCAGTGGGTCGACGTGCAGGAGGACGAGCGCGTCCGCTGGGCCCTTGAACAAAACGACGAGCAGGAGGCCCTCAGCGGGTTCGAGGCGATCTCGCTCTGGGACGAGAAGACGCGCGGTAGCGTCTACGCGACCGCGCAGACCGTCCTCATCGCGTATGCCGACCCCGGCGTCCTCGCCTCAGCTATGACCGCCGAACTCCGAGCGGAGCGAATTCTCGACGGCGGCTGGCACACCGCCTACCTCTGCGCCCCGGCGCATGAGCAGCGCCGCCTGCAGCCGCTGTTCGCGACGCTCGTGCAGGAGATCGTCGCGCACGCCTACGACCGCACGACTGAAACCGGCCAGCCTCTCGATCCTCCGCTTCTGCTCGTCCTCGACGAGTGCGCCAACATCGCGCCCCTACGCGACCTCGCGACGCTGGCATCGACGGGCGCAGGGCAGGGGATTCAGCTCGTCTCCGTGTTTCAGGACATCGCCCAGATCAACGCGGTCTACGGACGCGATCGCGCACCGACCATCGTCTCGAACCACCGGGCGAAGGTGATCCTGTCTGGCATCGCCGACCCGCAGACGCTCGAGTACCTCGCGCGACTGCTCGGTGACGAGGAAGTGCGCCAGATGTCTGCGACCTCGGGTGTCGAAGGGCGCCACTCGACGACGGAGTCAGTCGCCTACCGCAATCTCGCGCCTGCGAACGTCCTCCGCGAGATGCGGCCGGGCCAGGGCGTTCTCGTCTACGGCCATCTCGCCCCGGCGCGGATCGAGCTGCGGCCGTGGTTCAAGGACCGCCGGCTCCGTCAACTGGCGAGGCGCCCTGCTCGCCGTGTGGAGGCCACGCTACCGTGAAGGTCATCCTCGAGGACCTGACCACACTGCCACCTAAGCGCCTTGAGAAGCGGCTCGAGGAGCTCGCCCGTGACGCACTTCCGTGCCGCTCGGCGACCGTTCTCGATGGCAACCCGGATGACGGCCTAACGGTCGCACTCCACGTCGACTCGCGGAGGCGAGGCGATGTCCTCGACCTCGCGCGCGTCGTCGAGGACGACGCCACGGTTCAGGCCTCGTGTGGCTGGTCACTCCTCGCACCGAGCCGGCGCGATTCTTACTGGCGCCTCCTCCTCCGTGTGAGCTTCGAGCGGCCCGTGAAGTGCGAGTTCAAGGTCCGCTTCGACATCCGCGATCACCCGAGCGACCCGCTTCGCGGCAGCTTGCCGCTCCTTCTCGCGGCAAGCCGTTTCGTGTTCGACTTCGACGGCCGCCTCGACCCTGTGTTGCCGCTCGTGTGGATCGCCGCACCAGCAGCGCGCGAGTGCGTGCTCGATGTGCTTTCGTGCTCTGCAACCTGATCTGCATGCCTGGCGTGCCACTGACCCGCGCCGTGCGCCTGACGCGGCACCGTGCGCGCATGAAAGCAGCGCTCGCTTGACAGCCAACGCCGCCGGGTGAGAGAGCCACACTGTCAAGTCCTGTGGGCCTTCGGGTTCGCAGGACTTGGCACTTCTAAGGCGCGTCATGGCCAGCTGAACCGGCGGGCCCCCCGGAATGAGCGTTCGCCGGAACTGGCACGTCGAGTCTTTCTGTGGTGAAGGTGGAACGCCCCGCCTCGAGCGTCCCTACGATGCCCGACGCTCCAGGAGGGGGATCACCTCGGCCACTTCGGGTACGGCAGTGCGGATGCTCGGGCCTTCGCGCGTCCAGCTCTCGAACTCGTGCACGATCGTCCGGTCGGCGGGTACCCGCGGCGAGAGCTTGCGCACGAGCACGTCTGCAAAGCGTCGGTCGTGTGTGGTCACGATCAACTGGCGCTCGTCACGGATCCGACGACACAGGTCGCCGAAGCCGAGGATGGCGATGACGTCGAGCGCTTGCAGAGGATCATCAAGCACCAGGAACGGGACCATCGCCTCTTGTGCGTTCAGAGCCATGCCGAGGAAGTACGACAGCGCGACTACGTTCAGTTGGCCTTCGCTCAACACCAGCAGGGGATTCGCGTCGATGTTGCGGTCACGGTCGCGAACGACGGGGACCACCTGATTGCGGTTACGAAACACGTCTTGGCGGGCGAGAAGCTCCGTAAACGCCGGGTTGGGATTGAGCCGGTCGAAAACCTCCGCGAAGCTGGGTCGCAGCTTGTCGAGCGCCTTCTCGACGATGTTCTCGGCAGCGCGATGAGCTGCATGCTCAAGGGACTTCGCCTGGGAGCAGCGCCTCTCAAGCTGGTCGACCTTGCCCTGTGCGTCGGCAAGTTCGGCCGACAGAGCATCGACGTCACCGTCGAGTCGTGCCAGGTGGATGCCTCCGACCCGTTGGGCGTCCTGGTAGACCTGAAGAAGCCGCTCTCGTGCCTGCCGCAGTCCATCCAGGAGCTCGCGCGATGCTGCGTCGTCAAGCGGCTGACCGACGACGCGAAGGCGCGGCGCGGCATCGTGGAGCAGATCCTGTGCTGCGGCCCTGGCGGCGTGGAGAGCTGCCTCGGCCTCGCGCCGTTGGCGGGCCCGCTCTCGGATCTGGGCGAGATCAGTCTGCGCACGGGCGAGGGTGTCCTTCGCTTGCTGCGCCGAGACCGCTAGCTGCTCGGACGCCGCGCGCACCTCCTCGAGATGCTCGCGTACCGTCGCTTCATTGATTGGCTGACCGCACACCGGGCAGTGGTCGCTCAGCATGCCGAGGGCCAGCGCCGCGAGTTGCGCAGACGCCGGCGCTCGGTCGCTGGCCTCCACCGCGCGTTGGCGGGCGGTCTCCAGTGCGGTTTCGGTCGCCGCCACAGCAGCGTCGGTGTCCTTGTCGTGCGCGGCAAGCGCCGCCATCCGTTCGTGCTTGGCCTCAAGAGCGTCGATCAGTCGTCTGACTAGCTGCCCGAGTTGGGCCACAGCCTCGAGATCGGGATCATCGAGGGACAACGAGACGCCGTTGGGCAATGCGTCCGAGACCTTCACCAACCCGTCGTGTAGGACTCGTCCGGCATCCTCCGAAGAGCTCGCCGCCCGCCGGGCGAGGTCGCGCCGATCAACGGCCTCCTTGTGACGCTCGGTGACTACCTTGAGAGAGCCTCGAGCAGACGTGCGCTCCTTGATCAGAGCATCCGAGGCCCGGGTGGCTGCGGCGGCGAAAGCCGTGACTCGCTCGAGTCCGATGATGCCGGACAGGCGCTCATGCAGTGCGCCGCCAGCAAAGTCGAGCGCGGCTCGGATTGCGTCTTGGCGGAGCAGCCCCCACGTCAGGATCGCCTGGCGCAGCGAGCCGAGCTCCTCGTGACCGAACGCTCGAGCAAGCACTGAGTCGGCGTCGTCGATCGGCTCGTTGTCAATCAGGCATTCGAGCTTCGTCCGCCGTTCGTCGCCCGTGCGAGTGAACGCATATAGGCGACCCTCGCACCGCATCTCAAGGGTCACCCGTGCGTCGTGGTTGTTGAAACGGCTTGTGACGGCGTCCTCAGTACGCCGCAGCCCTCTCACGCGCTCTGTCAGGTGCCTAAGCTCCCCACAGAACAGCCAAAGGAGCCCGTCGACGAGCGACGTCTTGCCCGACCCGTTGTCGCCACGGATGACGACGGCATCCGCGTCGAGGTCAAGCCGTCGGGTCTCGGCGAACCCGCGGAAGCCTTCGAGCTCGATCGCTACGAGCCGCGGCTGGGTCACGGGACTCGCACCTCCGAGGTGCGTTCGAAAACGTCGAGCGCCGCGTCGACCAGCACTAGGTCGACGCCGAGTTCCAGCAACTCGCGGCGGACGGCCTGCAGCGGGTCGAGGAGCGGAATCTTGGCGACCGGTCGCAACGGTAGAAGCGGACGCAGGGCTCGCTCCACGTTCGCGATCGTCCCACCTGCGGCCGTCACAACGATCTTACGTGCGTAACGAGTGTCGCTCTCCAGCGCCTCGCGGACCGCGTCGAAGCGGGGATCCGCGCGTTGAAGCACTGCCACGACGTAGAGATCCCAGCTCCGCGGTGAAGGGTGCGTCGCCGCCAGATTTGTCAGCCCGGCCTGAGCGTGCTCAACGCGGTCTTCGAGCTCCTCCCACTCGGCGGCGAAGCAAACCACCAATGCATAAGGCGTCTCCGCGGCCAAAGCCCGACCGACATCCTCGAGCTCAATGTCCTGCACGGTGTAACCGCCATCGGCGAGGACGTCGCGAAACAGCTCGAGTTCGGCTTGCCTCGTCATGCCGCCTGTTCCCCTGCGACGAGGCGCTCCGCCCTTACAAGCACGACGCCATCCTCAGCGCCCGCGGCAATGCTTGGCGCATCAACGCTCGCACCCGCGATGTCGACCGGTGCGGTGTGGGCCGGAAACGTGCCCTCGGCACCGTGGACGACGACCGTGATGATTCCGGGCTCCGCGTAGAGTCCAGCCTCGCGGCGGCGTCGGACGCGCTCCCGCGCCGCGTCGCTGACTACCCGGAAACGCTGACCAGGCCGACACACGATCTCGAAGTAGCGCTTCTCGCTGCGCAGCGTGAGGTGGCCGCCGGCACCCTGCGCCACCAGCTCACCGCCATCCTCGCCCGCAATCCGCGCGACGCCCATGAGCGCCTGCCGTCCCGCATCGTTGAAAACGAACTGCTGGCCGGGAGCAAGCCCGCGCACACCGTCACGCCACCAGCGGAGGACGGCATCGGCCGTTGACGACTCGAGGGCGCGGCGGACGGCCACGCACCCGCCGAGCATCGTGTGCGCCCACGCGTCCTCCTCGGCAATTAGTCGGATCGAGTGCTCAGCGTTCGAGAGGGCTCCCACCGTGATGGCCCGGAGTAGCCCGTCGAGGAATACGTCCGCGGTGAACGGCATGCCAACGTCGTCCGCGCCGGGGCCTAAGACCTCGCGCCACGCCGGAGAAGGTCCGTCGCGGTCGACGACGCGGATGGTGGCGCCCGCCTCAGTCCAGAGCGGAATGAGCTCCTCTACCGGCTCACTCACGTAGACGCCGACTGTCCCAAGCCCGATGAACAGCACAGTGCCGCCGGCGAGCGCCCGTTGGACCTCCGCCGCCGCCCAGCGCGGCGGCTTGTCGACCTCAGCATTAGTCAACTGAAGGGTCGAGGGCCGACTGGCGCAACCATGCACCTTGTAGAGCGGGTATCTGGTGGGCGCGAGCTGCTGACGCTGAGCCGCGCTGGATACCCCCTCGATCGTGATCTCGAGACGCAGCCCGGCCGTCTCGATACCTAGGTCCCAGTTCACAGAAACGACATCGGCCAATCCCTCCCTGAGCAGCAAGGCAACGGCCTCATGGCCGTAATTCGGCTCCATGTCGACGAAGTTTTCAGCGGCTGAAGCGCGCTCTTTGAGATCCGCCATGCGTTGAGGAGCGTCCTGGCCGATCCGCTCGCCGAGCGCCTCAAGGGTGGGGTCGGTGATCTGTTCGATCCCGACGCCCAGGATCTCCGCAACGTACGGACGCAGGCGGTCAGCGACCGTCGACCCCCTCGGCCCTGAGGCCGGCGGGGCCACGCTCAGCCCGGCGCCCACGTAAAGGACCAGGCGCCCATCCCGCGCGTGCCGCACGAGTTCGGCGATGCCAGGCTCCAGCGCCTCGCGCAAGGCCTTTGGTCGATGACGGGAAGGCTCAGGATGACCGGCTGTCAAGGTGTGCATCATCGCGTAGCGATGATCCCCGAAGTCGGAAACCCTCGACGAGTGGCGTCGTGGTCAATGCTGGGAGCATGAGCAGCGGCGCAATTGAAGATGAGGCTGGCGGCGGGAGTAGAGATCAGCACGACGACACGGCGACCCGCTCCGTTCACGCCTCCGAATCAGAGGCGCTGCCGACACGGCCCCCAATGAAACCGTCTGCCCGTTCGTAAGTTGGCTCGAGCCTTCGGCGAGGCCTTTGAACGTTGGGCCTGCGCCC
>JACDCN010000069.1 GCA_013817555.1 Actinomycetota bacterium | reverse complement strand
CGAGATCGCGAGCTACCTCCACTCAGAGGAGCACATTCGCGCGGCGAAGCAGACGGGTGCGGGCGGGATCCATCCCGGCTACGGATTTCTCGCCGAGCGCGCGGAGTTCGCTGAGGCCGTCGAAGCCTCGGGGCTGACCTGGGTCGGGCCGCCCGCGGAGGCTTTGCGGATGGGCGGGGACAAGCTCGCCGCGAAGCGGATCGCCCGCGAAGCAGGTGTGCCGACGCTTCCCGAAGGAACCCCGGAGGACATCGGCTTCCCACTCGTCGTGAAGGCGTCCGCGGGAGGCGGAGGCCGCGGCATGCGGGTCGTCCGCGGTCCGGCCGAGCTGGACGACGCCCTCGCCGCGGCAGAGCGCGAGGCCGTCGGCGCGTTCGGCGACGGGACGCTCTATTGCGAGCGCTACCTCGAGCGGCCGCGACACATCGAGGTTCAGCTCCTCGCCGATGGGCACGGGAATGTGCTCGCCTTAGGCGAGCGCGACTGCTCGGTACAGCGCCGTCATCAGAAGGTTCTCGAGGAGGCGCCTGCACCCGGGCTCGAAGCGCGCTTGCAGGACGTGATGCAGGAGGCCGCCGTCGCCTTCGCCCGAGCGATCGGGTATCGAAGCGCCGGCACTGTGGAGTTCGTTGTAGACGGCAACGACTTTTTCTTCCTCGAGCTCAACGGGCGGATCCAGGTCGAGCACCCGGTGACTGAGGCTGTGACAGGCCTCGACATCGTCGCCGAGCAGCTCCGCGTCGCCGCGGGAGAACCACTTGCAACAGACTGTTGCAAGGTCGGGGGGCACGCTATCGAGGTACGGCTGTACGCCGAAGATCCTCGCACCTTCCTCCCTCAGACCGGGAAGATCGAGCGGTTTAGCTTGCCAAGTAACAGTCTGTTGCAAGGCACTGACGCCGGCGTTCGGGTCGATGCCGGAGTCGAGGAAGGCGACGAGATCGGGCTCGCGTACGATCCGATGATCGCCAAGCTCATCGCGCGCGGCCGAAACCGGGACGAGGCGCTCGAGATCCTGGCCGCGGCGCTCGCGGACACCGAGGTAGCGGGCTTGACGACCAACCTCCCGTTTCTGCGCTGGCTCGTGGCCCACCCGATCGTTCGCGCCGGCGAGATGACGACCGCCTTCCTGACGGAGCATCCTCCGCTCACCCCTCCCCCATTCCTGCGCGCTCCAGCCCCCTGGAACCGCCCCTGGCGGCTGAACCTGCCCGCACCTCCGCCCGCCGCACCGCCCAACGTCGACTCGGTCGCGGCCACATCTGGGCCAACGCCGGGAGAAAGCGCGGTCATCGCCCCGATGCCCGGAACCGTGATCCGCGTCGAGGTCGAGCCCGGCGACGAGGTTCAGCCCCGGCGCCCGCTCGTCGTGCTCGAGGCGATGAAGATGGAGATCCCTGTCTCCTCGCCGTTCGGCGGCACCGTCACCGCGGTCCACGTGAGCGCCGGAGACCGCGTCGCCGGTGGAACCCTCCTCGTCGACCTCGAATCGTAGGCTGGGCTAGTCGCCGAAGGTGGCCGCGGCAGCAGGTGGTGGCGCTGCCAAACTGACCCGATAGCGCCAGTACACGAGCCCGGTTGCCACGACTGCGCCCGCGAGGCCCCACAGAATAGAGCTCGCGTCACCGAAGTCCGGCTTCACTGCCATGTCGTAGAGGAGGAGGAAGAGCAGCACGAGGTCGAGCCGGGCGAGCATGATCAGCCTCAGCGTGCGGGGACCGGCGTCCGGTGAGCCAGCCTCGATGAGCTTCCCGATGCGGCCCGACTCAGGGCCGATAAACAGCAGTCCGGCAAAGAACGTCGTCGCATACAGCGCGAGCCCGATCACGATCCAGTCGTCGCCGAACCCGTAGAAGTCCGACTCGACGACCAGCAGGATGCCTGTCACGAACGCGAGCAGTGAACCGGGTATGAACACCCGGTTCGCGATCCACTCGATGTCCTCACCGAGGGTCGCCAGCCGAGAGGGATCGCCGGACATCGAGGCGCGGATACCGAAGAACTGCATCATCAGGCCTCCACCGACCCAGATCACGGCCATCGAGATATGGGCGAACAGCAGAAGCTGGAACCAGGACATCGAATCTCCCTCCTAATGCTCCAGCTTGGCGGTCACTCAGCCGCGAACGCGGTCGAGCAGTTTCCCCACGACGAGGTTCACGAGCCAGACGACGATCGTCGCGCCGACGTAGGTCCAGAAGCCGTCGATAGTGAAACGCGGGGCGATCCATTCCGCGAACGCGAGCATCAGCACGTTGAGCGCGAAGTAGAAGAGCCCGAAGGTGATGATCACGAGCGGCAGCGTCAGGATCGTGAGAATCGGCTTCAGAATCGCGTTGCCGACCATCAGCATGAACGCACCCAGGAGGAGCGATCCCCAACGGCCGATGTGGACGCCGTCGAACAGCCAATCGACGACGATCAGGGCCAGGACGTTGATGCCCCAGAGGAGAAGGAGACGGACTAGCCAGGCCATGATGCGACCTAACGCGTGAGGACGAACGGTTTCAAATGAGCCTCAAAAGATCTTCTGGAGCTTCATGGCCGCGCCCATGTCGCCCTTGATCTTGAGCTTCCCGGTCATGTACGCGGTGGTCGGGTTCTGCTCGCCAGCGGCGATCTTCTCGAAGTTCTCTTCGGTCGCCGAGAACGTGCAGTCGGCGTCATCTCCGCCTTCGGTGACCTCGATCGCTCCATCCGCGACCGAAACCTTCCACGTTCCCGCGCCCTCGATCTCGAACAGATAGGTGTTGTTCATCCCCGCGATCCGTTCGGGATCGACGCGGCCGGGCAATCCCTCGAAGAACTCCCGCACGGTGCCCATCGTCTCGACTTGCCTCCCTCCTGGTGGACGGCAGGAGCCTAGATGATTGATCGGGAATTCGCGGCGGCTCAGGTGACGCTCACGACACCGCGCCGGATCGCCACCCTCCCTCGTCGTCCAGGCTCACAAGCCTGCACGACGAGTGAGTGCGTCGCCCGGCTTGGTCGTGACCGCCCCCGAGTGCGCGTCAATTCCCGATCAATCATCTAGCGCGCGGATACGATCCGCGCGCTCATGGACTTCGATCTCACGCCCGAGCAGGAGCTGATACGGGACACCGTTCGCACGTTCGCGCGGGAGCGGGTTCAACCCGTCGCAGCCGAGCTCGACCTCGAATCACGTTTCCCGTACGAGCTCGTCACTGAGCTCGCCGAGCTCGGACTGATGGGGCTTCCCATCCCGGAGGAGTACGGAGGCGCGGGTGGGGACACCGTCTCGTACGCGATCGCAATCGAGGAGCTGACCCACGTCGACTCCTCCGTCGCGATCACCGTCGCCGCGCACACGTCGCTCGGGACGATGCCGATTCTCCTCTACGGGAGCGAGGAGCAGAAACAGGAATGGCTTCCCGACCTCGCGTCCGGAAAGAAGCTCGCCGCCTTCGGTCTCACCGAGGCGGGAGCGGGCTCGGATGCGGGCAACACGCGCACCACCGCCGAGCTGCGCGACGGCTCCTGGGTGATCAACGGCTCCAAGCTCTTCATCACGAACGCGGGCACAGACATCACGTGGGGCGTCACAATCACCGCGCGGACCGGCGAGAACGAGATCTCGAACATCGTGGTCGAGAACGAAACGCCCGGGTACACGATCTCCGCCCCGATGAAGAAGCTCGGGTGGCGAGCCTCCGACACCCGCGAGCTCTCGTTCGAGGACTGCGGGGTGCCGGAGGGGAACCTGCTCGGCGAGCGAGGCGGCGGCTTCAAGCAGTTCCTCGAGATCCTCGACGGAGGCCGGATCTCGATCGCGGCGATGGGCGTCGGGCTCGCACAAGGCGCGTACGACCTCGCCTATGCGTACGCGAAGGAGCGGGAGCAGTTCGGGAAGCCGATCTCGCAGTTCCAGGCGATCCAGTTCAAGCTCGCGGACATGGCCACCGAGATCGAGGCGGGGCGCGCACTGGTGCACAAGGCCGCTTGGCTCAAGGATCAGGGACGCGAGTTCGCGGTCGAGGCTGCGATGGCGAAGCTCTACACCGGCGAGCTTTCGAACCGTGTCGTCGACGCCGCGCTGCAGATCCACGGCGGCTTCGGCTACATGGAGGAGGCCGCAATCTCGCGCTTGTACCGCGACCAGAAGATCCTCGAGATCGGCGAAGGCACGAACGAGGTTCAGCGCATGGTGATCGCGCGCTTGCTCGGTTTGTGAGCGCACCGAGAGGGGGCCATGCATACCCGGGGCCCCTACGAGAGCCTGAGCTTCTCCACGATCGGGCTGTCTTCGAGGGCTGTCGTACAGCCGCCGATCGTGTAGAGGACGCCGCCCACCGCGAACGCCTCGAGCGCATGCCGTGTCACGAGCGTCCCAGGGCCGTCACGCCAGCGACCCGTGCCGCGGTCGTAGACCTGATACGTGGACTCCCAGACAGCGTGGATCTCGTCTCCCGCGACCGCAGCGCCGAGAAGCTCCATCGGCTTCGGCAGCTCGGGGCCCTGGCGCCACTCGAGTGTGTTCGGATCGAGGATCCAGACCTCGCGCAGGAGCTCTTGCCCGCGCCGCCCGCCGATGACCCACAGCTCCCCCTCGAACGCCACGACGCCAAAGGCGTGATTCGCACGCGGAAGGGTGGTCACACGCGACCAGCGACCGCCCGGCTCGTACGCGAACACGTCCCGCCGCTCGCGTCCATCCGCATAGCCGCCGAGAACGTACAGCTTCCCGTCGAGCGCGACGGCGCCGTGGTTGAACCGTGGCCCAGGTAGCGCAGGACGCGAGCTCCAGCCTCGCGCGCGTGGATCGTACGCCCAGGTCGCACCGGTGTTCCCGTCCGCGGTCGTCCCCCCTATGACGAAGACACGCCCGCCGAGCGCGGCCGCCGCTGCCGCGCGCGTGGGCACGGGCAATCGAGGCAACACTTCCCAGCGATCGCCGCTCGTGTCGTACCGCGCGAACGTCGCGAGCGGTCGTCCTGTCTGCCCGACCATCCCGCCCGCCGCATACAGGAAGCGACCGAGCTCCGCGCCCCCGACGTAGCTCCGTCTCTGCGACATCGATGCAGCTCGCTCCCATCCCGCCTCTGCGTCCCCTGGCCGCGCCGCGAGATGCACTCCGACGATCCCTACCGCGATCGTTATGGCCGCAACCGCAACAGCCAGGCGACGCCCGCTCACCCGTCGGCGAGCGACTTCTGCAGCTGCCGTCGTTCCTGCTTTCGCTCCTTCATCTTGCGCGGATCGGGGATCGGCACCGCCTTCAGGAGCGCCCGCGTGTACTCCTCACGTGGATGTGAGTACACATACTGAGCATCACCGATCTCGACGATCTTGCCGTCGTTCATAACCGCGATCCGGTCACTCATCGTCCGGACGACCGAGAGATCGTGTGCGATGAAGAGGTACGTGAGCCCGAACTGGTCCTGGAGGTCCTTGAGGAGATTGAGGATCTGCGCCTGGATCGAGACGTCGAGCGCGGACACGGGCTCGTCGCAGACGATCAGGTCGGGCGAGAGCGCAAGCGCTCGCGCGATGCCGATCCGCTGGCGCTGGCCGCCCGAGAACTCGTGTGGATATCGGTTGGTGAAGGACGGATCGAAGCCGACGGTGTCGAGCAGCTCACGAACGCGCGCGCGACGTTCCTTCCGATTGGAGACGCTGTGGACGATCAGAGGCTCCGCGACGATGTTTCCCACGGTCATGCGCGGGTCGAGCGACGAGTACGGGTCCTGGAAGACGATCTGCATGCGACGACGCATCCTGCGGAGGCTCTCCCCCTTGAGCTCGGTGAGCTCGACGCCCTCGAACCGCACCGAGCCGCTATTCGGCCGCATGAGTTGCAGGATGCAGTAGCCGGTCGTCGACTTGCCGGAGCCCGACTCGCCGACGAGACCGAGCGTCTCCCCATTCAGGATGTCGAAGCTCACGCCGTCGACGGCGTGCACGTTGTCGACCGTGTGCTCGATCAGAAACCCGCGCTTGACCGGAAAGAGCTTGGTCAGATTACGGACTTCAACGAGGGGTTCCTTGTTCAGGCCGTCACCTCCACCCGCTTGCCGGCCCGCTCGCTCGCTGGATGCTGGGAGCGGACGAAGTGACCGGGCCGAATCTCCCGCAGCTCCGGCATGTGCGTCGCGCACGAGTCACCGCTCGACGCGTGGGGGCAGCGTGCCGCGAAACGGCATGCCTTCGGCGGGTCGATCAGGTCGGGCGGCCTGCCCCGAATCGCGGTCAGACGCTGGTTGCGACCGGACGCGTCGTCGATCTGCGGGAGCGCGCCCAAAAGCGCCTCGGTGTAGGGATGCTCGGGATGGTCGAAGAGCTCCTGCACCGGAGCCTGCTCGACGATCTGACCTGCGTACATGACGACGACGTCGTCGGCCGACTCGGCGATGACGCCCATGTCGTGTGTGATCAGGATCATCGCCATCTCGTGGCTCGCCTGTAGCTCCTCGAGGAGATCGAGCACCTGCGCCTGCACGGTCACGTCGAGCGCCGTCGTGGGCTCGTCGGCGATCAGAAGCTCTGGATTGCAGGAGATGGCGATCGCGATCATCGCCCGCTGGCGCATGCCGCCGGAGAGACGATGCGGGTAGTCGTCGAGCCGGCTCTCGGGCTTGGGGATGCCGACCTCGTCGAGCAGCTCGATCGCACGCTTGCGCGCCGCGTCCTTGGAGATGTCCAGGTGGCGACGGAGGGTTTCCTTGATCTGCGTCCCGATCGTCAGCGTCGGGTTCAGCGACGTCATCGGGTCCTGGAAGATCATCGCGATCTCGTGGCCGCGCACGTCTTCGAGTTGGCGCTCGGACAGCGTCGTCAGTTCTCGTCCTTCCCACTGCACCTCGCCGCCGACGATCTTGGCGGGCGGCTTGGGGATGAGCCCCATGATCGAAAGCGCCGTCACAGACTTTCCGCATCCCGACTCGCCGACGATGCCGAGCGTCTGCCCCCGGTCGACCGAGAAGCTCACCCCGTCGACGGCGCGCACGACACCCTCACGGGTGAAGAAATGGGTCTGCAGGTCCCGGACTTCGAGCGCGGCCATGTCGTTACGTCTCCCTCGTCCGCGGGTCGAGCGCGTCGCGCAGGCCGTCCGCGATGAAGTTCGCGCAGAGGATCAGCGTCGCGATCGCGACCGAGGGGATGACGATGAGCAGCGGGAAGACGCGGTAGTTCTTGTACCCCTCCTGCGCCATCGAGCCCCACGACGCCTCCGGCGGGCTGATGCCGAGGCCGATGAAGGAGAGGAACGCCTCGCCGAGGATCACGCCGGGAAGCTCGAGGAAGACGGCGATGACGAGCACGCCGAGCGTGTTCGGGAGCAGGTGGCGGAGGAGGATCCGATGCCAGCGCGCGCCCACCGAGCGCGCCGCGCGGATGTAGTCGTTCTCCTTCAGCGTGATCATCTGTCCTCGCACGATCCGCGCAGTCGTGAGCCAGGACGCGATCGAGAGGGCGATCACCATCGTCCAGAACCCCGCATTCCCGAGGATGGCGAGCGTGATGATCGCGAACGGCAGGTACGGGAGACCGTAGAGCGCGTCGAGGGCGCGCATCATCGCGTTGTCGAGGTGGCCGCCGATGAAGCCCGAGATCGAGCCATAGGCGACGCCGATCGCCAGGATGACGAGGGTTGCGGCGAATCCGATCCCGATCGACACGCGGCCCCCGAGCGCGGTGCGGGTCAGCAGGTCGCGACCGAACGCATCGGTCCCGAGCGGGTGCGCGAGGCTCGGGTTCTGTCGCGCGTCGGAGAACTCCACGTCGTACGGGTCGTACGGGGAGACGAGCGGGAAGATGAGGCAGTAGGCGAGAACGATGAGGAAGACGACGCCGGCTGCGACCGCGGCCCGGTTTCGGATGTACCGGAACCACGCGTCCTGCCACAAGTTCCTCTGCCGGATCGGGGCGCCCGCCATGGTCTCGGCCGTCGGCGACACCACGAGGGGTGCATGCTCCGCAGCTGAACGGGCTGGTGTTGCCATCAAGTCCTCGCCTCGCGCGTCCGCGGGTCGAGGATCCCGTAGAGGATGTCGACGACGAGGTTCGCGAGGATGACGATGATCGAGAGCAGCACGGTCAAGCCCATCACGACCGAGTAGTCACGGCCCGTGACGGCTGTCACGTAGTACCGGCCGATGCCGGGTATCGCGAAGATCTGCTCGATGATGAACGAGCCGGTGATCAGGAACCCGAGGATCGGGCCCGCCGCGGTCACGACCGGGATCAGCGAGTTGCGGAGCGCGTGGACGGCGACGATCCGGCGCCAGCGGAGGCCCTTCGCCTTCGCGGTGCGGATGTAGTCCTGCTGGAGGGTCTCGAGCATTGTCCCGCGCGTGAGGCGGGCGAAGTAGGCCATCGGGCCGAGACCGAGCGCGAGCGAGGGCAGAACCTTCGACTGCCACGTGGTCCACCCGCTCGTGGGGAACCCGAAGACGTCGCCCCACTGGAGCGCGAAGAAGTAGATGAGGAGCGTCGCGACGAGAAAGCTCGGGATCGCGAACCCGACATTCGAGAAGAACATCGCCGTGTAGTCGAGGAACGAGTTCGCTCGTAACGCCGAAAGCATCCCCAGCGGTATTCCCACGACGAGAGCGAAGAGCATGGCGAGCCCACCGAGCTCCAGGGATTCCGGAAAGTGCTCCCTGACGATGTCGTTCACGTCCCGGCCACGCAGGACGAGCGACGGCCCGAGGTCGAGCGTGAAGACCCCTTTGACGTACTTCGCGTACTGGACGTACCAGGGGTCGTTGAGGCCGAATTTCTCCTCCAGGTTCTGCTGGATCGATTCCGGCACGTTCCGCTCCGAGGTGCGGAACGGGTTGCCCTCGATCTGGCGCATGAGGACGAAGGTGAAGAAGATGACGATCAGGATCACCGGCAGTGTCCAGAACAGCCGGCGCACGATGAAAGCCGTCATCTCGTTCTTCTCGGCTCGTCGGGGGACTCGTCAGAGAGGGGCGGGCGGACGCCTGCTGCCGGCGCCCGCCCTCTCGGTGTCGTCCCTAGGCGTCCTCGTCGCCAGAGTCGTCGCCTTCGACGACTTTGGTGAGGTCGATCTGGTCGAGCAGGTTCTGGTTGAACGTCTCCTTGATCGACTCTCGCTGGAGACTGACGTTCGTATAGAAGTAGATGGGCAGGATCGGCATGTCGCCCTCCGGACCGAAGAGGAGCTCCTCCATCTGGGCATAGTTCTCGTACCGCTCGGCGTCCTCCGGCG
>JACDCN010000305.1 GCA_013817555.1 Actinomycetota bacterium | reverse complement strand
GAACGCCGGCTCGAGTTGATCGAGGAAGCCGGCATCGAGACCACTCTCGTCGCGCCCTTCACTCCCGAGCTCCAGCAGACGACCCCGGAGGCGTTCGCGGAGCGCTATCTGCGCGCGATCGGCGCCGAGGTGGTGCTCGCCGGGGAGGACTTCCGCTTCGGGGTGCGACGCTCGGGCGATCTCGACCTACTCGAGCGGCTCGGCTTCCAAGTCCTCGTCCCGCCGAAGGTCGACGGCGTCTCCTCGACTGCGATCCGTGCGGCGGTCGCAGACGGAGACGTCGTCTCCGCCGCCGTGATGCTCGGCCGCCCGTTCGAGCTCGACGGCATCGTCGTAGCGGGAGATCAGCGCGGCGGAACGCTCGGGTATCCGACCGCGAATCTCCTCAAGGAGCCTGCGCTCGCCTGTCCCCGCTACGGGATCTACGCAGGCTCGGCACGCGAACATCGCGCGGCCGTCTCCATCGGGACGAATCCGCACTACGGGGGCACGGAGCGTCGCATCGAGCCCTATCTCCTGGACTTCGAGGGCGATCTTTACGGCCAGCGTCTCGTCGTCGAGATCTGGGAGCGGCTCCGGGACGAGGAGGTCTTCGAGTCGGAGGAGGCGCTCGTCGCCCAGATCGCGCGCGACGTCGAGGCGACACGGAACGCTCGCAGACCGTCGTAGGGCGAGGCCCGCCTCTACAACTCCAATGTACGCGTGGCGCGGAAAGCGTCGCGAAACCGTCGATCGTGCGTGACCAAGACGACGGTCCCTTCGTACTGCTCGAGCGCGGATTCGAGCTGCTCGATCGCCTCGAGGTCAAGATGGTTTGTCGGCTCGTCCAGAACGAGAGTGTTCACGCCGCGCGCGGCCAGCAGCGCCAGCGTCGCTCGGCTTCGCTCTCCGGGGGAAAGGGAGCGAGCCGGTCGTTGGACATCGTCCGCGCCGAGTGCGAACTTGGCGAGGAGCGAGCGGGCGGCGCCGGCATCGACGCCCGACGCCGAGAGGAAGAGATCGAGCAGCGCGCGATCTTCCACGAACGGCCCCGTGCCTTGAGGCAGCTCCCCGAGCACGACGCCGGAGCCAACCCAGCGCCTTCCGCCGGTGAGCGCGATTTCGCCCAGAAGGGCCTTTAGGAGCGTGGTCTTGCCTGCGCCGTTCCGCCCTAGAACCACGAGCCGGTCGCCGTTCCGCAGCTCGAGGTCGATCGGGCCGAGCTGGAAGCCGTCTCGCTCGACGACCGCTTGCTCGAGCCTCGCGACCACGTCTCCCGCGCGTCTCGTCGGCGCGAGCTCGAGCTCGAGTCGCCAGGGCGACCACGGCTTCTCGACTCGCTCCAGGAGTCCGAGCTTCTTCTCGAACCGCTTACCGACGTCCTTCGACTTCTTCTTCTTCCGACCTTGCCCGTACCCGCGCTCTTCCCACTGGCGCATCGTTCGGGCCTGTTCCTGTATCCGACCCCGTTCGTCGGCGTACCGTTTGTAGGCGCCCTCCTGCCTTTCATGCGAGCGATCGCGTTCGGTCTCGAAGGCGCTCCATCCACCCGCGTACTCGCGTACCCGCCTCGTCTCGGCCTCGAACTCGACGATGCGCGTCATCCGCTCGAGGAACGTCCGGTCGTGCGAGACCGCCACGAGCCCACCGCGGTGACGTTCGAGGAAGCGCTCGAGGAGCTCGAGCCCGGCGAAGTCGAGATCGTTCGTCGGCTCGTCGAGCAGCAGCACGTCGGCGTCGGACGCCAGGATCGCCTCGAGCTGCGCGCGCGCCGCTTCGCCGCCTGAACGGTTTGCCGGCTCCGGCTCCTGCGCCAGGTACACGACCGCAAGACCCGGCGGCTCGAGACGCAAGGTCCCCGAATCGGGCGGCTCGAGGCCAGCGAGCACTCGAAGCAGCGTCGACTTTCCGATCCCGTTCGGCCCGACGACGCCGATCCGGCTTCGCGGTGTGACGTTGAGCGAGACGCGGTCGAGGACGACCGTGTCACCGAAGGACTTGGTTACCGAATGAGCAGAGAGCGCACCACGAGCGCGCGACACGGTCTGACCACCTCCTGGTCGGAGAGACGAGGGTGGATATCGGTCAGCGTGCGCGCATGAAAGGAGCTGGCGCTCCGCTCGGAAGGATAGAGAAACAGCGCGAAGGTGGCCGTCGGTAGCTTTCGGACCATGGCCAACCAGAACGGAGAATCGCTGATTCGAGCGCGCGGGCTCGTCAAGCGCTTCGGCGAGCTCGCTGCGGTCGACTCGGTCGACTTCGACCTGCAACGCGGCGAGGCGTTCGGATTCCTCGGCCCGAACGGCGCCGGGAAGACATCGACCATGCGCATGATCGGCTGCGTCTCGCCGGTCACCGACGGGACGTTGAGCGTCTTCGGCCTCGACCCGGCTCGAGACGGAGTCGAGATCCGCGGGAGGCTCGGAGTCGTCCCGCAGGAGGACTCGCTCGACATGGAGCTGACCGTCCGCGAGAACATCATCGTCTACGGCCGCTACTTCGGACTTCCGCGCTCGGTGCTGCGAAAACGGGCCGACGAGCTGCTGGAGTTCGTGGAGCTCACCGATCGCGCGAAAGACCGCGTCGAGCCCCTCTCGGGCGGAATGAAGCGGCGGTTGACCATCGCGCGCTCGCTCGTCAACGATCCCGAGGTGCTGCTGCTGGACGAGCCGACGACCGGCCTGGACCCGCAGGCGCGGCACGTCGTCTGGGACCGCCTCTATCGACTCAAGCGCCAGGGCGTGACGCTGCTCCTGACGACGCACTACATGGACG
>JACDCN010000068.1 GCA_013817555.1 Actinomycetota bacterium | reverse complement strand
GTACACGGTGGTCGAAGCCGGCATGGGCGCCCCGAAGGTGAAGGAGCAGGACTTCGTCGGCAAGGATGAGTACCTCCGTGCCCGCGAGGAAGAGCCGGTGACGATCCTCTGCACCCTCACGGTCGACGATCACGCATCGTCGAACGGTGTCGCGCGGTATCCGCTCGGCCGCGAGCCCGTCGTGACCCGCGGCGGTGCCCGGATCGTGGACGGCAAAGGTCGCGGCTCGTACGTCACGAGCGCCGGCGCAGGCCCGTCCGTAGGCAAGCACCTCCTCATGGCGTATCTGCCGCCTGAGCACGCGGTCGAGGGCGTAGAGCTGGCCGTCGAGTACATGGGCGACCGGTACCCGGTCACGGTCGCCGTCGCGGGCCCGACGCCCGTCTTCGATCCCGAGAACACGCGGATCCGCTCGTGAATGTGCTGGTGTGCGTGAAGCGCGTGCCGATGACGGGCGGGAAGATCGTGCTCACGGCAGACGAGCAGGCGATCGCCACTCAGCATCTCGGGTTCACGATCAGCCCGCACGAGGAGTGCGGAGTCGAGGAAGCCGTACGCATCGTCGAGCAGCACGGCGGCGAATCCGTCGTCCTTACTCTCGGACCGCCCGAGGCCGAGGAGCAGCTCCGTGACGCGATGGCGCTCGGAATGGATCGCGCGATTCATCTCGTGATCGGAGATGACGAGGACTGGGATGCACAGGCCACGGCCACGGCGATCCTCGATGCGATCGAGGCCGAGCATGCGGCAGGCGTCGACTTCGACCTGATCTTCTTCGGAAACGAGTCGGCCGACTCGGGCGGCTATCAGGTGGGAATACGCGTCGCGCACGCGCTCGAGCGCCCGATCGCGACCGGCCTCAAGGGCGTCGCCGTCGAAGCTGGACGCGTTCGCTGCGAACAGGAGGTTCCCGGCGGGCGCGACGTCTTCGACTTGCCACTGCCGGCAGTGGTCACGGTGAAGGAGGGGTTGAACTTTCCGCGCTATCCCTCGGTTCCTGGACGCATGCGCGCCCAGAAGAAGCCGATCGCGTCGAGCTCCCCCACGGCCGCGCCGGCGCGCCTCGAGAAGGTACGCCTCGTCTCGCCGCCCGGCGAGCGCAAAGAGGCCGAGATCCTCGGCCACGGGCCCGACGCGGCGCCGAAGGTGGTCGAGCTCCTCCAGCGGATCGGTGTCGCGTAGTGAGCGTTCTCGTCGTGGTCGAACGCGAGCCGGGAGGAGTCGACGAGCTCTCGCTCCAGGCGCTGGCGCTCGCGCGCACGCTTGCCCAGGGCGCTTCCATCGAAGCTCTCGCCGTCACCCCGCCTAGTGACACTGTGTCACAGGGCGTCGCCGCGACGCTCGGTGAGCACGGAGTTTCGACGCTCCACGTCGCCGAGCACGCGGTGTTCGGCTCCTACGCGCCGACCGCGGTGGCGCAAGCCGCGGTCGAGCTCGCCGAGCGACTCCAGCCCGCAGCGATCGTCGGGGCCGGAACCGAGCGTGGAAACGAGGTGCTCGCACACATCGCCGCGCGCCTCGACCTCCCCCTCGCCGCAAACTGCATCGCGGCTGCCTCCGGCGACCCCGCTCGCGTTACGCGCCTGCGCTGGGGAGGTAGCCTGCTCGAGGAGGCGGACGTCCACGGCGCCCCCACTCTCCTCACGGTGGCGCCGCACCTCGTCACCGCGGAGCGCGCGCCCGCGGGGGAGGCGGCCGTCGAGCATTTTGCTCCGACACTTTCGGAAGCCGACCAGCTCGTTCGCGTGACGGACAGAGCCGAGGACGACACCGCCGGCGGCGTCTCGCTCGCAGACGCCAAGGTGGTCGTCTCCTCCGGGCGCGGCGCAGGCTCGCCGGAGGGATTCGGGATCATCGAAGAGCTCGCAGACCTCCTCGGCGGCGCCGTCGGTTGCTCCCGGGCGGTGACGATGGCCGGCTGGCGGCCGCACACCGATCAGGTCGGTCAAACCGGCACGAAGATCGCGCCCGACATCTACATCGCGTGCGGCATCAGCGGCGCGACGCAGCACATGGCCGGCTGTAAGGGCGCGAAGACGATCCTGGCGGTCAACACCGACCCCCAGGCGCCTATCCTGGCCAGCGCCGACTACGCGGTGATTGGCGACCTGCACGAGGTTGTTCCGGCGATTTCGGCCGAGCTCAGGAAAGCGAGACAGACATAAGCACTGCGCTGACCGCGCTCGCCCTGGCGGCGGTCGCGGCCGTGGCGCTGGCGCTGTTCTCACGGCGGGCGCTGCTCCTCGTCCGGCTCGTCCGCATGGGCGCGCCGCTTCAGCGCTTCGACGACCTGCCCAAGCGCGCCCGGAACGAGGCGGTGGTGGTCCTCGCGCAGAGCAAGCTGTTGCGGAAGCTCGTGCCGGGGCTCATGCACGCGTTCATCTTCTGGGGGTTCATCGTCTTGATGCCGACGATCGTGCTCGCGGCCATCTACGTCGTCGACCGGGAGCCGGGCCTCCCCGCGAAGTCCCCGCTCGCGTGGCTCGAGCGGCAGGGCTGGTTCGCGCTCCTCGTCGACCTCTTCTGCGTGCTCGTGCTTATCGGAATCGCGACCGCGTTCTGGATCCGCAAGGTGCAACGGCCGAAGCGGTTCCGCGGAAGCCACCTCGGCGAAGCCGACCTCATCCTCGGGCTGATAACGGGGATCGTCTCGACCCTGCTTGTTTGGCATGGAAGCCAAATTGCGCTCGGCTTCAACGAGTGGCCCGCCGACTGGTCGCCGGTCTCGAACACGCTCTCGGGTTTGCTCGGCGACGGCCAAGCAACCGAGGTGCTCGAGCGCGCCTTCGTCTGGGGCCACGTGCTGATCATCCTCTCCTTCCTCGTCTACCTGCCGTACTCGAAGCACCTCCACATCGCGACCGCCGCTCCGAACGTCTTCTTCGGGCGGACGAGAGCGCCTGGCCAACTCGAGCCGCTGCGCTTCGAAGGCGCCGATGACGAGCTTCGCTTCGGCGCAGGGACGGTCGAGGACATGACGTGGAAGGGGATCCTCGACACGATGTCCTGCACCGAATGCGGGCGCTGCCAGGACGTCTGCCCGGCCTATGCGACCGGAAAGAAGCTCTCGCCGAAGCTCCTGATCATGGATCTGAGAGACCATGTCTTCGCCGAGGGGCCGAAGGTGCTCGCTGACGCGAGCTTCGATCCGTCCCCGCTCGTGCCGAACGCCGTGACCGACGAGGTGGTCTGGGACTGCGTCACCTGTGGGGCGTGCGTGCAGGAGTGCCCGGTCGCGATCGAGCACGTCGACCACATCGTCGATCTCCGTCGCCACCTCGTCATGGTCGAGTCGCGCTTCCCGGCAGAGTCCGAACCGATGCTCCGCGACATCGAGCGGAGCTCGAACCCGTGGGGGAAGCCGCAGGGCGAGCGAGCCGCCTGGGCGGATGGGCTCGGCGTGCGTATTCTCGAGCCCGGCGACGAGCCCCCGGCCGTTCTCTACTGGGTCGGCTGCGCGGCCTCGTTCGACGAGCGCGCCCGGCAGTCCGCCGAGTCGACGGTGAAGCTCTTGCTGGCAGCCGGACTCGACGTCGGGATTCTAGGCCCGCGCGAGTCCTGCACCGGAGATCCGGCGCGGCGGATGGGCAACGAGTACGTCTTCCAATCCTTCGCGGAGCAAAACGTCGCGACGCTGAACGAGAGTGGCGTGACGAAGATCGTCGCGAGCTGCCCGCACTGCTTCAACACGCTCGCGAACGAGTACCCGGACTTCGGCGGCCGCTACGAGGTCGTCCATCACACGGAGTTGCTCGCGGAGCTCGTTCGAGACGGGCGCCTCGCGCCCGCTGCGAGCGGAGACTCGATCACGTACCACGACTCCTGCTACCTCGCGCGGCACAACGACGTCGTCTCCGCACCGCGTGAGCTCGTCGCCGCGGTCGGCCAGCCGGTCGAGATGGAGCGGAGCGGCAAGCGCACGTTCTGCTGCGGCGCGGGCGGGGCGCACATGTGGATGGAGGAGCGTGGCTCCGCGATCAACGAGGAGCGCGTCCGCGAGGCGGCCGAGACCGGCGCGGCCACGCTCGCAGTCGCCTGCCCGTTCTGCACGATCATGCTCGACGACGGCGTACGCCAGACGGGCCGCGATCTGCGTGTCGTCGACGTCTCGACACTGCTCGTCGAGGCGCTCGAGCGCGAATGACTGACCGGTTGTACGACTACGTGATCGTCGGCGGCGGCTCGGCCGGCTGCGTGCTCGCGAACCGGCTGAGCGCCGATCCGTCGAACAACGTGCTCGTCCTCGAGGCTGGGCGGCCGGACTCGCTCTGGGATGTCTACATCCACATGCCCGCGGCACTCTCCTTCCCCATTGGGTCGCGGCGCTACGACTGGCGCTACGAGTCGGAGCCCGAGCCTTTCATGGACGGCCGCCGGATCGCGCACGCGCGCGGAAAGGTTCTCGGCGGGTCGAGCTCGATCAACGGGATGATCTTCCAGCGCGGGAACCCGCTCGACTTCGAAAAATGGGGAGCCGAGCCGGGGCTCGAGCAGTGGGGCTACGCGCACTGCCTCCCCTACTTCAAGCGCATGGAGCGCTCGCTCGAGGGTGCGAACGAGTACCGCGGAGACGGCGGGCCGCTCGTCGTCGAGCGCGGCCCGGCTACGAATCCGCTCTTCGCCGCGTTCTTCGAGGCGGTGCAGCAAGCGGGCCATCCGCTGACCGCTGACGTGAACGGCCAGCGCCAGGAGGGGTTCGCGCGCTTCGACCGCAATGTCCATCGCGGGAGGCGACTGAGCGCGGCGCGTGCCTATCTGCATCCCGTTCGGGAGCGCCCGAACTTCGACGTCACGTGCCGCGCGCTGGTCACGCGCGTGCTCTTCGAAGGCACGCGTGCGGTCGGCGTCGAGTACGTGAAAGCAGGCGGATTCGAGCGGGCGTACGCCGAGGAGGTGATCCTCTGCGGGGGGGCGATCAACTCGCCGCAGGTTCTCCAGCTCTCCGGGGTCGGTGACCCGGATCATCTCCGCTCGGTCGGAGTCGAGGTCGTCCACGAGCTCCCCGGCGTCGGCGAGAACTTGCAGGATCACCTCGAGGTGTACGTCCAGCACGCGTGCACGAAGCCGATCTCGGTCGCGCCGGCGATGAAGTGGTGGAACCGCCCCCGAGTCGGGTTCGAGTGGCTCTTCTTCCGGCGCGGCCCGGGCGCCACCAACCACTTCGAGGCGGGCGGCTTCATCCGCTCGAACGACGACGTCGCGTACCCGAACCTCATGTTTCACTTCCTTCCGCTGGCGATCCGCTACGACGGGACGCAGCCCGCGGGCGGCCACGGCTACCAGGTGCACGTGGGGCCGATGAACTCTGACGCGCGCGGCTCCGTGAAGATCACGTCGCCGAACGCGCACGTGCACCCCGCGCTCCGCTTCAACTACCTCTCGACCGAGCAGGACCGTCGCGAGTGGGTCGAGGCGGTCCGGTGCGCGCGCCACATCCTTGGCCAGTCGGCCTTTTCGGAGCTGGACGCGGGCGAGATCTCACCGGGCCCTGAGGTTCAGACGGACGAGCAGATCCTGGACTGGGTCGCGCGGGATGCGGAGACCGCGCTCCATCCTTCGTGCACCTGCCGGATGGGCGTGGACGACATGTCCGTCGTAGATCCCTCGACGATGCGCGTGCACGGACTCGAGGGACTCCGTGTCGTCGACGCCTCCGTGATGCCCCACGTCACGAACGCGAACATCTACGCGCCGGTGATGATGATCGCCGAGAAGGCGGCGGATCTCATCCGCGGGGCCACCCCGATGCTTCCCCGCAAGGTCGACTTCTACCGCCACCGTGCGACGGTGTCGGCCTCTGAGGAGAGTCAGAGTCCGGAACCCCGTTCGTCGCGGACGAGCTGACGGCTGACCGCGCGCGCGGCCGCAACGACCGCCTCCGTCACACGCCTCTCGACGCCCCCAGCAGGGAAGCGATACGACGGCCCGTGGGCATGAATCGCGGCCAGCGCATGACCGTGAGCGTCACGTACTGGAGCTGCGACCGAGTTGATCCCGGCGACGAACTCCTCGCGCCCCCATGCATACCCAGTACGGCGAACATCTTCCAGCCGCTTGCGAATCTGCTTTGGATCGACGACCGTCTGAGGCGTCAGCGCTGCGAGGCCGCGGGCGACGTAGGCGTCGACCGCGTCCTCGGGCCAGTCCGCCATGAAGACGAGCCCCGACGGAACGGCGTGCATGGGCGCCCGCGTCCCGGTCCAGTCGCGCACCTGAACCGGGTGGTCGCACTCCACCTGGTCGATGTAGAGAACCTCGTACCCGTCCGGGACGCCGAGCCCGGCGTCTTCGCCGACCGAGCGGACGAGATCCGCGAGCATCGACTGCGCCAATGCGGCGAGACTGCGCTCCGGCGGCACCGTCCGCGCGAAGGCCTCCACCGACGGGCCAACGCGCCAACGTCTCCCGTCGAAGCGCTCGACGGCGCCCACCTGCTCGAGCGAGCTCAGCAGCCGCGAAACTGTGCTCTTCGGGAGGTCGAGACGGTCGGCGAGCGCGGTGACTCCCGCCGGGCGCTGAGCCACGGCGTCGAGGATCGCGAATGCACGCTCGACGGACTGCACCATTGCGGAACCGCCTGACTGGGGTACAATGTTTCATGATACAGCACTGTTCCACGATGCGGAACAACCTGAGGCCATGAGCACAGACGAGGTCGACCTCGAAGCATTGCCAGACGACGAGCTCGTCGCGCAGATGCACGACGACCTCTACGACGGGCTCGCCGCTGAGATCCTCGAAGGCACGAACATCCTCCTCGAGCGGAACTGGGGAGCCGACAAGGTCCTGAACGAGGCGCTCGTCGAGGGCATGCGCATCGTCGGCATCGACTTCCGCGACGGGATTCTCTTCGTCCCCGAGGTGCTCCTCGCCGCCAACGCGATGAAGGGCGGGATGGCGATTCTCCGTCCGCTGCTCGCCGAGACCGGGGCCGAGCGCATGGGCACCGTCGTCATCGGGACAGTCAAAGGCGACATCCACGACATCGGCAAGAACCTCGTCGGGATGATGCTCGAGGGAGCGGGATTCGAGGTCGTCGACCTCGGGATCAACAACCCGGTCGAGGCCTACCTCGAGGCGCTCGAGGAGCACAAGCCGGACATCCTCGGCATGTCGGCCCTGCTGACGACGACGATGCCGTACATGAAGGTCGTCATCCAAGCGCTCGAGGAGAAGGGAATTCGCGACGACCAGATCGTCCTCGTCGGGGGAGCGCCGCTCAACGAGGAGTTCGGCAAGGCGGTCGGCGCGGATGCGTACTGCCGCGACGCGGCCGTCGCCGCCGAAACCGCCCAAGCCCTGGTGCTCGCACGACGTGCAGCCGCTGCCACAGCTTCTTGACGACGAGCACACGTTCGAGGCCGAGAGGCCCGAGGTGCTCGTTCTCGCGTGCGGTGCCATCGCCCGCGAGGTGCTCGCGGTCATCGAGCTGAACGGCTGGACGCACGTCACCGTGCGCTGCCTCCCCGGAAAGCTCCATTCGACCCCCGCGAAGATCGCCCCGGCTGTCGACGCGAAGCTCCGCGAGCTCGAAGGCAAGTACGAGAGGGTCTTCGTCGCGTACGCCGACTGCGGCACCGCGGGAGAGCTCGACAAGGTTCTCGACGCGCACGGGGTCGAGCGGCTGGCCGGCGCTCACTGCTACGGCTTCTTCGCCGGGAACGACGCTTGGCTGGCGATGCACGACGACGAGCCCGCGACGTTCTATCTCACAGACTTCCTTGCGCGGCACTTCGACTCGCTCGTTGTGAAGAGCCTCAAGCTCGACCTTCACCCCGAGCTCAAGCCGCAGATCTTCGGGAACTACAAGCGTCTCGTCTATCTCGCGCAGACCGACGATCCTGCTCTCGCCGAGCGCGCGCGCAAGGCTGCCGACTACCTCGGCGTCGCCTTCGAGCAGCGCCGCACGGGCTACGGCGAGCTCCTGCCCTCGCTCCAGCGGTTCGTCGATGGGTGAGCTCACGGTCATCTGGTGGCGTGAGATTCCGGCCCAGGTGACGGCGAAGGCGGGACGCACGTCGGCGCGGGCGCAGTTGGGTGAACGCTTCCAGGAGGCGATCGACGCCGCGGCAATGAGCGCCGGCCTCTTCGACTCGGAGGGCTATCTCGAGGAGTGGCGGCGGGAGACTCGCGCGTGCGGAGACGACCTGGAGGCCGAGGTCGCCGGGGAGGCGGCAAAGCTCGAGCAGGCCTTCGGCGACGACCAACTGGCAACGCTTGCCCGGCAGGGCGGTCTTGCGGACGGAAAGGAGACGGAGTGACGGAGACGGTGCTGAGCTCGTCCACGCGCGAGGTCGTGATCGGATTCGAGCGGCCGTTCGTGATCATCGGTGAGCGCATCAACCCCACGGGGCGCTCGAAGCTCGCGGAGGAGATGCGAAACGGCAACTTCGACACCGTCGTCTCGGACGCGATCGCGCAGGTCGAGGCCGGCGCGCACATGCTCGACGTCAACGCGGGGATCCCGCTCGCCGACGAGCCGGCGATCCTCGCCGAGGCGATTCAGCTCGTCCAGTCCGTCACCGACGTCCCCCTCTGCATCGACTCGTCGATCGTCGATGCGCTCGAGGCCGGGCTCGGCGTGTACGAGGGCAAGGCGCTCGTGAACTCCGTCACAGGTGAGGAGGAGCGGCTCGAGAGCGTGCTCCCGCTGGTCGCCCGCCACGGCGCGGCTGTCGTCGCCATCACGAACGACGAGAACGGCATCTCCGAGGACCCGGACGAGCGCTTCGAGATCGCGCGCAAGATCGTCGAGCGAGCCGCCGAGCACGGGATCCCGAAGGAGGACATCCTTATCGACCCGCTCGTGATGCCGATCGGCGCGATCGGGAGCGCGGGTCGGCAGGTCTTCCGGCTGGTCCGCCGGCTCCGCGAGGAGCTCGGCGTGAACTCGACATGCGGCGCTTCCAACATCAGCTTCGGCCTTCCGAACCGACACGGGTTGAACGCGGCCTTCCTGCCGATGGCCATCGCCTCCGGTCTCACCTCCGCGATCACGAGCCCCCTGCACGAGGAAGTACGCAGCGCGATCAAGGCGGCCGACGTGATGATGGGAAACGACGCGCATTGCGCCACGTGGATCGCCGGGCAGGGGGACACTCCGGGCGCCGCCCAACGAGGCCGACGCGGCGGTCGCGAGGGCAGGAGGAGAGCGCCGGCGTGAGCGAGCCCGAATCTCTCGTCGTCTTCGCTCCATCGGGCCGCCGCGGCCAGTTCGAGCACGGGACGACGGTGCTCGAAGCAGCGCGACGTTTGGGCGTCGACCTCGACTCGGTTTGCGGAGGGCGCG
>JACDCN010000304.1 GCA_013817555.1 Actinomycetota bacterium | reverse complement strand
CCGACCGCGAGAACGAGGGCGACCTGACGATCGCGGCTCAATTCGTCACGCCCGAGGCGATCAACTTCATGGCCACCCACGCCCGCGGGCTCATCTGCTTGTGCCTCACCCCCGAGCGCTGCGACGAGCTGGCGCTGCGGCCCATGACCGAGCACAACGAGACCCCGCTCGGCACGGCGTTCACCGTCTCCATCGAGGCACGAGATGGGGTCTCGACCGGAATCTCGGCCGCTGATCGCGCGCGCACGATCCAGGTCGCGATCGATCCGGGCTCGAGCCCGCACGATCTCGTCCAACCAGGCCACGTCTTCCCGCTACGAGCAAAGCCCGGAGGCGTCCTGCAGCGATCCGGCCAGACCGAAGCCGCGGTAGACCTCGCTCGGCTCGCCGGCGTGATTCCGGCCGGGATCGTGTGCGAGATCATGAACGAGGACGGCACGATGGCGCGTGTGCCCGACCTCACGGTTTTCAGCCACCAGCACGACCTGAAGATGGTCACGGTCGCCGACCTGATCGAGCACCGAAGGCGGATCGAGAAGCTTGTCGAGCGCGTGGTCTCAGTCCGGCTCCCGACCGACCACGGCGAGTTTCAAGCGATCGCGTATCGCGAGCTGATCGCCGACAAGCAGCATGTCGCCCTGATCAAGGGCGACGTCGAGGGCGCCGAGAACGTGCTCGTCCGCGTGCACTCGGAGTGCCTCACCGGCGATGTCTTCCATTCGCTCCGCTGCGACTGCGGCGAGCAGCTGGAGCTCGCGCTCGCCCGCATTGAGGCCGAGGGCACCGGCGTCCTCCTGTACATGGCCCAGGAAGGACGCGGGATCGGCCTCCTGAACAAGCTCAAGGCGTACGAGCTGCAGGAGACCGGGCTGGACACCGTCGAGGCGAACCTCGAGCTCGGGTTCCCGGCGGACGCTCGAGAATGGGGAATCGGAAACCAGATTCTGGCCGATCTCGGGCTCACCACGATCCGGATCCTCACCAACAACCCGCGCAAGCTCACGGGTCTCGACGGCTTCGGCCTGACCGTCGTCGAGCAGGTGCCGATCGAGGTCGAGCCGCAGGCGGAGAACGCCAGGTACCTCACCGCGAAACGTGAGAAGCTCGGACATACGATCACGAAGCTGCACCACCAGGGCGCGCGCCTCGAGCCCCAGCCTGATAGAGAGATCGACACGTGAGCCGGGACGGCGACATCGATATCGACCACTCGAGCGAGAACGTGCTCTCCGGGTGGCCGCGCGCCGTGGACGAGCCGAACGACGAGCCGGAGGTCGAGGGCCGGACGACCGGCGGCCCCGAACGTGCGGACGAGGCGTGGTCGATCGCAGCCCCAGCTCCCGCTGTGGAGACACAGCCCGAGCCCGAGCTGTCCCAGCCCGAGCTGCCCGAGCCCGCTCCGGAGCCGGAGCTGTACGAGCCCGAGCCCGAGCCCGAGCCCGAGCCCGAGCCCGAGCCCGAGCCCGAGCCCGAGCCCGAGCCCGAGCCCGAGCCCGAGCTCCCCGCTTCGGAGCCCGAGGCCGAGGACGGCGGCACAGCGATCGCGGTCGCTCCGTCGCTCGAGCACGCCGCCGGCGATCTCGAGATCCCCGAGGGATACGCGGTTCTCGAGGGCGTTCCCGACGGCGGTCGGCGGGCGGTCGGCATCGTCGTCTCGCGCTTCAACGGCAATGTCACGTCGCGCCTTCTCGACCGTGCGCTCGAGGAGCTGGAGACCGCAGGCGTGCGTCGCGACGCGATCACCATCATGGTCGTTCCGGGAGCGTTCGAGCTCCCGGTTGCCGCAACCGCCCTGGCCAAGACCCGCCGTTTTGCCTGCATCGTCGCCCTCGGCTGCGTGATCCGCGGGGATACTCCGCACTTCGACTACGTCGCGAGCGAGGCCGCAAGCGGGCTCCAGCTCGCCGCGCTCGAGACCGGCGTGCCAGTGTCGTTCGGCCTCCTCACGCTCGATCGAGTCGAGCAGGCCGAGCCGCGCGTCGAGAAGGGCGCCGAGGCCGTGCGCAGCGCCCTCGAGATGGCAGACGTCTTCTCGCATCTTCGCGCAGCCGCAAGCCGTTAGTTCCCTGCCATGGGGCCGCGGCCGCGAAGCGGACGCCTTCAGGGATTCCGCGCGATCGACATTCGCGCGAGCGGATGTCGATTTTGCGCCAAGAAACCAGCCGCGCGATCGGAAATCCGCGCGAGCGGTTTCCGATCTTGCGCCTAGTAGCTAGACTGCTCGGCCGCATGTCCAAGGTCTGCGCGATCTGTGGGAAGAAGCCCGGCTTCGGCAACAACCGGAGCCACTCGATGGTGGCGACACGCCGCCGTTTCAACCCCAACCTTCAGCGCGTCCGGGTGCTGCTCGAGGGCCGCCCGACGCGGGCGTACGTTTGCACCCGCTGCCTCAAGGCGGGCAAAGTCCAAAAAGCCCTCTAGACCGGCTAAGCATACGAGTGCCTCTCGCCGTGGATACGGCGGCCTCGCGCTCCTCGCGAACACTTTGCATGCCGTCGTCCTCAGTCGCGCCAATATTCTCGAATATTGGCGCTCCCTGCGTCCTAGGCCTGCTCGGTTCTCGCCGGCGAGTCACCACCGTATCCACGGCGAGAAGCACTAAGCTCGCGCCGTGGAACGCGGCCACCACGTCCTCGCGTCGACCGAGCTCGGCCAGGTTGCCGTCTCCGAGCAGGCGATCGCGCAGATCGTCCGCTACTCGACAGCGGAGAGCTACGGCGTCGTCGCCCTCGCCGGGCAGGGCTTCTGGTCGCGGCTGTTTCCGTGGGGCAGCAAGAAGGGCGTC
>JACDCN010000067.1 GCA_013817555.1 Actinomycetota bacterium | reverse complement strand
TCGAACTCGCTCGCGAGCCGGACGCCGATCAGCTGGTCGTCGTCGCGGAGCTTGATCGCGATGATCCCGTCGGCCTTCAAGGGCGTGTTGTAGGCGGCGAACTCGGTTCGCTTGACGATGCCCTTACGCGTCGCGAAGACGAGGTACTTGGCCTCCTCGAAGTTCCGGGTGGCGATCACGGCCTGCACGTCCTCGTCCTGGCGGAAGGGAAGGAGATTCACGATGGCTCGACCCTTCGATTGACGCGAGCCGAGCGGAAGCTCGTGCACCTTCAGGCGATAGACTTTGCCGACCGTGGTGAAGAACAGGATGTAGTCATGAGTCGAGGCGACGAACAGATGCTCGATGTAGTCCTCGTCCTTCAGGTCCATCCCCATGACGCCGATTCCCCCACGTCGCTGCTCGCGGTACGTCGTCACCGGTAGCCGCTTGATGTAGCCGGACTTGGTGATCGCGATCACCATGTCCTCCTCCGCGATCATGTCCTCGAGCTCGAGGTCGGTCTCACCCGCGACGATCTCCGTGCGGCGGTCGTCGGACTTCCCGTAGATCTCCTTGATCTCGAGCAGCTCCTCCTTGATGAGCGCGGCGATTCGCGACTCGTCACCGAGAAGTGCCCGCAGCTCGAAGATACGCTCCTGCAGATCCTTGAACTCGTCCTCGACGCGCTTGCGCTCGAGCCCGGTGAGCGCTCGCAGTCGCAGATCAAGGATGGCCTGCGCCTGCAGCTCGCTTAGATTGAATCGCTCCATCAGCCCGGAACGGGCCTCGTCGGCATCGTCGGACGCCCGAATCAGCTGGATGACCTCGTCGAGGTTGTCCAGCGCGATGAGGTAGCCCTCGAGTACATGGGCGCGGGCGAGCGCCTTGCGGAGCTCGTACTGGGAACGACGGGTGACGACTTCCCGCTGGAAGTCGAGGTAGTGCCGGACGAACTCGAGCAGCGAGAGGGTGCGGGGCACGCCGTCGACGAGGGCGACAGCGTTGTAGCCGAACGTCGTCTGGAGCGAGGTGTGCTTGAAAAGCTTGTTGAGCGCGACCTGTGGCACCGCCTCGCGCTTCAGCTCGATCTGGATCCGCATGCCCGTCTTGTCGGAGTAGTCCTGGAGATCGGAGACCTCGGTGACCACCTTCTCGCGGACGAGGGCGGCGATCTTGGTGATCACACCGCCGTCTCCGCCCTTCTTCACTCCGTACGGAAGCTCGGTCACGATGATCGCGTTCTTGCCCCCGCGGAGCTCTTCGATGTGCGCTCGAGCACGCATGATCACGCGGCCGCGGCCGGTCCGATACGCGTCCCGGATCCCCGAGCGGCCGACGATGATGGCGCCCGTCGGGAAGTCAGGCCCCCGAACATGCTTCATCAGGTCCTCGACGCTGGCGGTCGGCTTGTCGATCAGCGCGACCACCGCGTCGATCGTTTCAGCAAGGTTGTGCGGCGGAATGTTCGTCGCCATCCCGACGGCGATACCCGTCGACCCGTTGACGAGCAGGTTGGGGAAGCGCGCCGGGAGAACCTGCGGCTCTCGGCGCGACTCATCGTAATTCGGGCCGAAATCGACGGTGTCCGAGTCGATGTCGCGGAGCAGCTCCGTGGCGAGCTTCGCCAGCCGGCACTCGGTGTAGCGCTCCGCAGCAGGGGGGTCGTCGTCGATCGAGCCGAAGTTCCCCTGGCCGTCGACGAGCGGGTAGCGAAGCGAGAACGGCTGGACGAGCCGTGCGATCGCGTCGTAGATCGAGCTCGAGTCGTGGGGGTGGTACTTGCCCATCGTGTCGCCGGTGACCCGGGCGCACTTCACGTACGGACGGTTCGGCTGATGACCCGAGTCGTGCATCGCCCAGAGGACACGGCGATGGACGGGCTTCAGGCCGTCGCGGACATCCGGCAGCGCGCGGCCGACGATGACGCTCATCGCGTAGTCGAGGTAGCTCGAGCGCATCTCCTGCTCGAGCTCGCGCGGCTCGATGCGGCCCGCGCCCAGGGGCTCGACGACGTCAGACATCGAGGAACCTCACATCCTTTGCGTTCTGCTCGATGAAGAGCCGTCGCGGCTCCACCTGGTCACCCATCAACGTCGAGAAGACCCTGTCGGCGGCCGCTGCGTCCTCCACCTCGACGCGAATCAGCATGCGCTTCGTGGGATCCATCGTGGTCTCCCAGAGCTGCTCGGGATTCATCTCACCGAGACCCTTGAAGCGGCTGATCTGCATGCCTTCCTTCGCCAGGTCGAGCGAGCTCGGTCGCAGCGCGTCGAACGTCTCCGCGCGAGCCGACTTGTTCCCGAAAGCAACGGTGAAGGGAGGAAGGCCGACGATGTCCCTGACCTTCGCGTACGCGCGCTGAACGGCGCCGTACGTGGAGGAATCCAGCATGGCAACCGGCAGGTCGACCCGGTGAGCGGTGCTCGTCTCGGTTTCGACGACGCGAACGTGGAGAAGCTCGCCGAGCTCCTCCTCGACCGTGAGCACGTAGCCATTCGCCGGGAGTGACGCAATTAGCGCCGCCGCATCGGGTGTTTCCCCCGCCTCGGATTCCACAAGCCGGTGCGAGATCGCAAATCGCGCCGCAGGACCGAACTCGGCTTCGAGCTTCGCGGCCCAGGCCTCGAGGTTGCCGATCTCGCGAACGAGGCGTGTCCAGCGAGCCTCCGTCAGAGTCGTCTCGAGGTCGCCCCGAGCGGTCACGATCATGTCCTTGACGCGCTCGCGCACCAGGAGATCCTCGAGCTGCGCGTCCTTTTCGAAGTACATCCCCCGGCTTCCCAGCTTCACGTGGTAGAGAGGCGGGACGGCGATGTAGATGTGACCGCGCTCGAAAAGCTCCGGCATCGTCCGGTAGAGGAAGGTGAGAATGAGCGTGCGGATGTGCGCGCCGTCGACGTCCGCGTCCGTCATCACGATGACGCGTCCGTACCGCAGATTTGCGATGTCGAACTCGTCGCCGAAGCCCGTGCCGATCGCGGTGATCATAGCCTGGATCTCCGTGTTGGACAGAACCTTGTTGATGCGGTTCTTCTCGGAGTTGATGATCTTCCCGCGCAGCGGCAGGATCGCCTGGGTAGTGCGATCTCGAGCCTGCTTCGCGGAGCCTCCGGCGGAGTCGCCCTCGACGATGAAGAGCTCGGCTGATTCGGGATCCTTGATCGTGCAGTCGGCAAGCTTGCCTGGAAGCGACGAGTTCTCGAGGGCGCTCTTCCGGCGCGTGAGCTCTCGCGCCTTGCGAGCCGCCTGGCGGGCGTTGCGGGCGGCGACCGCCTTCTGCACGATCTGACGTGCCTCGGTGCGGTTCTCCTCGAGGAACTCGGCGAGCTTCTGGTTGACGATCCGCTCAACCAGTCCCGCGATCCCTGGATTGCCGAGCTTCGTCTTCGTCTGTCCCTCGAACTGCGGGTTCCGGAGCTTGACGGAGATGACGGCTGCGAGACCTTCGCGTGCATCCTCACCTTCGAGGTTGTCGTCCTTCTCCTTCAGCAGGCCCTCCTGGCGCGCGTACTGGTTGAGCGTGCGGGTAAGCGCAGCGCGGAAGCCCTGGAGGTGCGTTCCCCCCTCCGTGGTGTTGATGTTGTTGGCGAACGAGAACACGGATTCCACGTACGAGTTGTTCCACTGCAGCGCAACTTCGAGGTTGCCCTCGTCGCTCTCGCCTTCGAGATAGACGATGTGCTTGTGCACCGCGTCCTTCGACTCGTTGACGTACGCGACGAAGTCCCGGATGCCGCCCTCGTAATAGAACTCCTCGGTCTTCCCGCTGGCGCGCTCGTCCGCGAGGATGATGCGAAGACCGCGGGTAAGGAAGGCCGTCTCACGCAGGCGCTGTAAAAGCGTCGCCGCGTCGAACTCGGTCTCCTCGAATACCTCCGGGTCGGGAAGGAAGGAGATCGTCGTTCCGGACTCGTCGTTGCCGGCCACCCCGACTGTCTGCAAGTCGGTCGTCGGCTCGCCGCGGGCGAACTCCTGGCGGTAGACCTTGTTGTCGCGGCGGACCTCCGCGACGAGCCATTCGGAGAGGGCGTTGACGACCGACACGCCGACGCCATGAAGCCCGCCGGAGACTTTGTAGCCATCGCCGCCGAACTTCCCTCCGGCATGGAGCTTGGTGAGCACGACCGTGAGCGCGGAAAGGCCCTGCTCCGGGATCACGTCGACCGGAATGCCGGCTCCCGCGTCCCGGACGGTCACTGAGTTGTCCGGATGGATGGCCACCTCGACCAAGTCGTTTCGACCGGCGAGAGCCTCGTCGACGGCGTTGTCGACCACTTCGTACACGAGGTGATGCAGGCCTCGCGGCCCCGTCGACCCGATGTACATCCCGGGTCGAAGTCGGACCGGCTCGAGGCCTTCGAGGACAGTGATGTCCTTTGCGGAGTAGGCTGCTTCGGCCATGAAAAAAGCCCTGCAAAATCTAGGTTTTGCGGGCTAGTGGAACTGTATCAGAAACGGCGGCCGGAAGAGGCCCGAGAGAGGCTCGCTCGGGCGGCTCTGGCGATGAGCGCGCGGAGCTCCGGATCCTCCACCTCCGCGGTCAGCGAGGCCGCCTCTGCATCCACCTCCGGTGTCGGCCGAACTGCCTCCGAGGAGACGTCGGAGGCATCCCGTGGAGTCGCTCCCGGCTCGGGCACGGGGCCGATGCGGAAACGGAGCTTCTTTGGGGTCGCGGGGCCGATGAGGGCCCGGAGCTGCTCCTCGATCTCCGGCGACAATCGATCGAGCTCGAAGGCCCACGTCGAAGAAGTCGTCGCGATGTGCAACGTCCCGTCTCGCGCAACGCGAAGCGGCCATGCCTCGCGGGCGACGGCCTCCCCCACCGCTCTAGGCCATGCAGCGGTGATCTCGGCGAGCGCGAGCGCGGTTTCGCCGCCGCTCCGCGAGAGTGCCTGTTCCACCGATCTTCCGATCTTCTCCACGGCTACGAAGCGCTCCGAACCTCGCCTGGGGATACGAGCAGCGACTGCGACGGCTCCATCGGGTAGGCCGCGATTGCAGTGGAGGTGAGTACGGTCTGCCCCGCGCCCGACACGAGCGCGGCCAGTGCGAGCCTGCGGTCGCCGTCGAGCTCGGAGAGCACGTCGTCGAGCAGGACGAGCGGCCGGATGCCGCTCCTCTCGGTGAGAGTCTCTGCCTCGGCCAGGACGAGCGCGAGAACCGCGATCCGCTGCTCACCTTGAGACCCGTAGCTCCGCAGGTCGCGGCCGTCCGCCTCCAGCCGCACCTCGTGGAGGTGCGGCCCTGCTCCCGTGAGTCCCCGCTCGAGGTCTCGCGAGAGACGCTGTTCGTACTCGCTCACGGTAACCGGCTCACCCTCGTACGAAAGCGTCGCTCCCATGACGCCGAGGCTATCCGCGCAGCGCGAAAAGGTAGGCGCGAGAAGAGTGATCGCCTTCTCGCGCGCGGTTACGAGCTCGGCGCCGAGCGACGCAACGGTCTCTGTCCACGGTGGAAGCGCGTCCGCTGACGAGGCGCCCGCAGCCAAGCGTCGCAGTGCGGCGTTTCGTTGGCCGACCGCGGCTGCGTACTCCACCGGGAGAGCCGCCCGGGCTGGGAAGAAGCGGCCGAGAGTCCTGTCCAGATAGGCCCGTCGCACGGCCGGGGCGCCCTTCACGACGGCGAGGCGGTCAGGCGTGAAGACGAGCGCTTGAAGCTCGTGCCGAAGCTGCTCGGCGGATCTCAAAGCGCTGCCGTTCAGGCGAGCCCGTCTGGCCTCTCGCGGGCCCAAGCTCACCTCTGCCTCGAAGCGAGTCTCCCCGTTGACACCCTGGAGGCGCACACGTCCCGCCGAGGCGTCGAAGCGCACGAGTTGAGCATCCGAGCGCGACCGTGGAGAGAAGCCCTGAGTTCCGACATGGAGCGCTTCGAGCAAGTTCGTCTTGCCCGCCCCGTTGAGGCCCGAGACGAGCACGACTCCGGGCTCCAGGGCGAGCTCGAGACGCGGGTACGAGCGGAAGTCCCGGAGGGTGACCTCGCGGACGATCAGGCCGCCGGAGCCCTGATGCGAAATTGACGCGCCGCCGGGGGCGGTCACGACCAAGCCGGGCGACGCACTCACTCGTCGCGCAGGCTAGAAGCCTGCACGGCGAGGGAGGGTGGCGACCCGGCGCCGTGTCGTGGTCGTCATCCGGCCCGCCGTGAGTTTCGCATCAGGCCTCTTGGCTTGGAGCCGCTCAGTCAGGGAGTCGGATCGGCATGATCAGGTACGAAAAGCGCTCGTCCGGCGAGACGATCAATCCCGGGCGCAGAGGATTGATGAGCTTCAGCTGCACGGTCTCGCCGTTCACAGCCTCCAGGCCGTCCCTCAGGAAATCGGGATTGAAACCGATCTCGAGCACTTCACCCGCGTAGTCGATCGGAATCGACTCGTGTGCCTCTCCGACGTCCTGCGTCTGTGCCGAAACAGCCAGTTCGCCTTCCGCGAAGCGCAGGCGCAAGGGCGCGTTTCGTTGCGCGAGGACACCGGCGCGACGGATTACCTCGAGGAGGGGCTCCCGCGCTGTGGTGATCTCGGCCTCGAAGGTCTCGGGCAGGAGCTGCTTGTAGTTCGGAAACTGTCCGTCGATCCTGCGGCTTGTCAGCCAGACGTCTCCCGCGCTAAAGATGACGTGGTTCTCGTGCACGCCGAGGCGGACCTCGTCAGCACTTCCCGCGAGCCGCGCGAGCTCCTGCAGCGCTCGAGCCGGGATGATCGCATCGAGCTCGGGGCCGCTCTCTTCGAGCTGCGTCTCCTTCACGGCGAGGCGGTATGAGTCCGTGGCCGCCATGACCAACTGGTCGCCTTCGAAGCGAACGAGGATCCCCGTGAGGACCGGCCGGGACTCGTCACGTGAGGCAGCTCGCGCGACCTTCTCGATGGTTGCAAGCAACGCTGGCGCGGCGATCGTGTGGAGTGGAATGTCGGTCGGAGGAAGTCGCGGGAAGTCTTCAGCGCTGTAGACATTCAACCGGGACGCGTGACTCCCAGATGTGATGCTCAGAACTCCGTCGCCTTCCTCGTACGCCAGCGTCACGGAGTCGTCCGGGAGGAGCCGTGCGAGATCGGTGAGAAGCCGACCCGGGACTACGACGCCACCCTCGCCGGATAGCTCGCCGGCGATCGCTGCTCGGAGTGAGATCTCCATGTCGGTGGACGCGAGCGTGAGCCTTCCCTCTTCGCCTCGTAGGAGGATCCCGCTCAGCACCTGCACGGCTCCTCGGGTCGAGAGGCCTCGAGCAACGATGCCCAGAGCGGTTGCGAGCTCGTTCCTCGAGCAGGTCGCGCGGATCTCGGCGGCGGTGGCTATGTCTGTGTTCATTACTTAGTAAAAAGAACTCGTAGAAGTAGTAGGAGTGTGAATCATGTGGAAGACGGGGCCATTGTGCCGCATGAGCGGGAAAATCACCGGTGCGCGAAGGTGTCGGTCCGCACGAACAGGTCCCACAGGACGAACGACCACTGCTCGCCGGTCCCCCACTTTCACCGAGCCTGCTTGATGCGCGCGGTCAACTCTTGCACGAGGTTGTACACAGAGCGATCCTCGCGGATGAGACGGGTGATCTTCGAGTTCGCATGCATGACCGTCGTGTGGTCGCGCCCGCCGAACTCTCTCCCGATCTTCGGAAGAGAGGAGTCCGTCAGCTCCCGCGACAGGTACATCGCGACCTGTCGCGGATAGGCGACTGACTGAGACCGTCGCGGACTCACAAGCTCGTCGAGCGTCAGCCCGAAGCGCTCCGAGATCGCCTCCTGGATCCGTGGGATCGTGACCTCCGGCGCAGCGTCACCTTGCGGGAAGACGTCCTTGAGGACGTGCTCGGCGAGCTCTACGGTCATGACGCTGTCCGTCAGCGACGAGAACGCGACGACCCGCGTCAGAGCTCCCTCGAGCTCGCGGATATTCGACGCGACTCTGCTCGCGATGAACGTGAGGACTTCGGGGTCGGTGATCGCGATCCGCTCCGTGTTCACCTTCTTGCGCAGGATCGCGATGCGCGTCTCGAGGTCGGGCGGCTGGATGTCCGTGAGTAGACCCCACTCGAAGCGGGAACGAAGCCTTTCCTCCAGCGTCGCGATCTCCCGCGGAGGCCGATCGGACGAGATGATGATCTGCGCGCCACCCTCGTAGAGCGAGTTGAACGTGTGGAAGAACTCCTCCTGGATCCGCTCTTTCCCCTCGAAGAACTGGATGTCGTCGATAAGAAGGACGTCGTAGTTTCGATACCTGCGCTTGAAGCCTTCGATGCGCTTGTCCCGGAGCGAGTCGATGAAGTCGTTCATGAAGGTCTCGCTCGTGACGTACCGCCGCGTCAGACGCCGCGAGTGTTGGCGAACGTAGTGGCCGATCGCCTGCAGGAGGTGCGTCTTGCCGAGGCCGGTGCTCCCGTAGATGAACAGTGGGTTGTACGCCTGCGCCGGCGCCTCCGCTACTGCAAGCGCCGCGGCGTGCGCGAAGCGGTTCGAGGAGCCGATGATGAAGGTGTCGAAGGTGTACTTCTGATTGAGCCCGAGCTCCGGGGAGTCGGACGACTGCAGCTCTGGCTCACTGGAGCGAGTCTCGGCGCCGGACTGACGCGGTGCTTCCGGCGGTGCCGGAGCGACGCTGTCTCCCACCACGAAGGAGACGCTGAGGTGATCCCGACCCGAAGTCTCTCGAGCCGCAGCGGAGACGAAACCCCGAAAGTGGCTCTCGATCCAGTCCCGAGTGAACTCGTTCGGAACGACGACGACAAGCCTGCCGTCAGCGAGAGTGCCCGGCTCGGCATGCGCCAGCCAGGTGTCATAGGTCGTTTCGCTGAGTACCTCTCGCAACCTGCCGGAGATCGCTTCCCACAGGCTGTCGGCGGTAGGTTCCGTCGAGTAATTCACTCGTCCTCGAGTGTGTCGGGTTCCAGGAAGGGACGAGCATAGCAGCGTTTCCCGGCGACCTCCACAGACGCGACCGAGTGCGATCCGGACGAAAATCTAGCTCTTTTGCAGGAGTTTCGTGCGTTCCACACAAGTTTCCACAGGTGTGGAAGATGAGCACCTCGTTCTTAATTCAGACAACAGGGGAAACGCCTGAGCAGCAATTTCGGAAACCACACAGATCCCCAGGTTGTGGAAAAGCTCGGTCTGGAAGGCGTCGTCTATACTGCGCGCTCCGTCCGCTCGCCCTCATTCCGAACACTCGAAAATTGTGAAACGCACCTACCAGCCGAACGTACGCCGCCGCAAGCGACGGCACGGGTTTCGAGCGCGGATGTCGTCGCGCGCGGGCCGCGCGATTCTGAAGCGCCGCCGCGCGAGAGGACGCAAGCGGCTGTCCGCCTGAAGGCGCACTCGAGGCTTGGTGTGAGGTCCATAGAC
>JACDCN010000066.1 GCA_013817555.1 Actinomycetota bacterium | reverse complement strand
CGCTCCACACGGAAGAGGCCAGGCCTCGCGCGAGCACTGGAGGCTCTCCGCTCGGAGGGATGCGGAGCCATCGTCTCCACGCGGGTGGACCGTCTCGCCAGGTCGAGTCTCGACTTTCATCGCATCGTCGAGGACGTACAGAGAGCAAACGCAACGGTTCTCTTTTCGGAGCAGGAATCTTTCTCGCTCGACACGCCCGAGGGACGCATGCTCGTCGGGATCTTGGCGAGCTTCGCTGCGTTCGAGGCCGACTTGATCTCGGCGAGGACGAAGGCAGCTCTTGCGGTCGTCAAGAAGAACGGCTCGAAAAGCGGGAGGCCGATCGGGAACCCGAAGTTCGGCCGCATCTCCTCGGAGATCGAGGCGCAGATAGTGGAGCTACGGGCGTCGAGGATGTCGTATCGCTCCATCGCCGAGATGCTGAACGTGGAGCAGGTTCCGACCGCGCAGGGCGGCAAGCAGTGGCACGCTCAGACCGTCTCCAACATCGTCCAGCGGAGGGTGACTAGGTGACTATTCCACCGGGTGACTATCCACCACTCCAGATGGAGCCGGATTGGACGCTGTATGAGGGCTTCTGGCTAGGAAGCCTTGCGGCTGATGATCACGCATCACGTTCAGGGACATACGAGCGATGCGGAGCTACGCCAAGGGCTCAATAAGTTCCTGCGCTCGCCCGTCGCCGACGAGGAATTGAAGGCGCTCCTTCGAGAGATTCCTTCGTATGGGAAGAACAGATCGCGCTGAGGAGGCTGTGGCTAGCTCGACCCGGCGTCAGCGGAGGCGCCCCCTCCGTCAGGGCGAAGTAGTCGTTGCCCCAGTTGAGGGCAGGCTCGACGAAGCCGTCACCAAGCACGCGACGGTCGCCGATTGGGCTGAGCCAGATGTCGCTCCCTCAGGAGCGCGGACGGGGAACCGCGCCTGGGTAGGTGGCGGCCGCGCGAGTGCCGCCGACGCCCGAGTCTCTGCCACTCACGGACCCCACCGACGTCGAAAAGGCGGGCGTCGCTACCGGCGGCCGCCGCCGAGCAGCCCCCCGAGAACGTTCGTGATGATGCCGCCGGCGTCGAGCCCGCCCGGGGCCCGCCTTGCCTGCCGCTCCGCCGCGCCCGACCCGGCCCGCGCCAGCACCTGTCCGAGGATGTCCTGCAGCGCGGAGCTCGACCGGTTGCTCTGCTCCCCGCCGCCCTGCCTCGAACCCGTCACCTGCTTGGCGATGTACGAGAGCACGATCGGCGCGAGGATGGGCATCAGCTTCGCAACGAGCCCGCTCGACGCGCCGCCGCCGAGGCCGCCCAGCTGGTTGACGACCTGGCCGTGCTTGTCGCCGAAGATGTGCGACACGATCTTCTCTCCGTCGGCGGGGTCGACCTGCGCGAGGTCGACCCCGCCGTCGAGCAGTTCTGGATCGTGCCGGCCGAGGGCCTCGAGGATCGAGCTCGCGCCCGCGGGGTCCTGCGCGTTCGCGTGCAGGCCGCCGAGCAGCGCGGGCAATGCGGCGGCAGCCGCTGCCTCGACTTCCTGCGGCTCGGCTCCCGTCTGCTTCGCAAGCTGGTCGACGGGGAGCTTCTCGATGATCTCGTCAATCGCAGACATCCGTGCCCTCACCCTCCTTCTCGGTTGCCGCGCTGATCGAGCGTGCGGCTCCTGGTCACTTGTTCGGGAGCTTGAAGACCTGGCCGGGATAGATCAGGTCGGGGTTGTCGAGCTTGTTTAGCCGCGCCATCTCGCGCCAGTCGACGCCGTGGCGGGCGGCGATCTCACTCAGCGTGTCGCCGGCTTTGACCGTGACCGTCTTGTGCTCGGCATGCGCTTTGTGCTTCTCGTGGTGCGCGGCCCCGGCGTGCTGCTTTGCCTTGCGCGCCGCGATCTTCGCCTTCTGCTCCTGCGCCTCCCGCTTGCGCTCGGCCAGCGCCGCCGTCGCTTTCGCCTTCTCCTCGTCGGCCTTGCGCTGGGCCTCGGCCGCGTCAGCCTCGGCCTGCTCCTTCGCGGCCTGCGCCTCGGCCGAGGTCTCCATGCCGGCCTTCGCAGCGGCTTCGTCGGCCTTGCGCCGCGCCTCGTCGGCGCGCGCCTGCGCCTGGACCTTGATCTTCTCGGCCTCCGCTTCCGCCTTGCTGGCGGCCTCGTCCGCCTCTGCGGCGGCCTCCTTGTCGTCCGTCGTGACGATGTCCTTCAGCTTGTCGAACAGGCCCATTTCATCTCCTTGTCATTGATCGATACGGTTCGACGCGCGAGGCACTCCGTTTTAGCAGATCGGCGCCGCCGCCCGCTCCTGAAACGGCGAGGAGGGAGACGACCTTCGCCGCTATCGCGGCCGCGGAGCGGCCGCCTTTCGGGATCTTCGCGCGACCGGAATCTGCGCGAGCGCCGCTCAGCAACCGTCGAGCCAGTATGAGCTGGAAGCCGCCAAGTAGTCCACCGGTTACTTGTAACAGTCGTGACGGCAATCGTCCATCCCACCGCGCGGGCCAGACGGTCGATCGGCGCTGCTCGACCGAGCGTGCTACTCCTGCGCGCGCCGGCGTGCCATGAGCTCGCGAGAGGGTCGGGCGCGAACTCGCGCCCAGCTCACTCCGGGCAGAACGACAGGAGCTCGCCGCACCCGTCTGACCAGTAGCCCCAGCGCTCGGCGATGGCGGTGAACTCGTCGACCGTGCGCCGGCACTCTTCGCAGCGAATCCCGTCGCTTTTCGAATCCATTTCTTGCGGGAACCTATCGCCCGTGCCTGGCTTCGCCAACCCTCTGCCTAGCTACCTTCGGGTCCGGCCCGCTCGCGGAACACGTCGACCCAGCTGAGATCCGGGAGTTTAGGCAGAAATCGCGATTTCAGTGCCCAAACCCCGGACAATCGACCGCAAATGACGGTAATTCGGGACACCACTCGTACACCCTGAAAGCGGCCCCGAGTCGTTTGGTTGAGCCAAATCGCGTCTGATTCGTCGTCTGCATCGCACCCAGGAGGTCGGCGGTTCGAGCCCGCCTAGCTCCATCCGCCCTGACCAGCACGTCGGGAACAGGGATCGCGCACTTGCACGTTTAGCGCACGGTGTAGGGCCCCGTCGAGACGGCGTGGTAGCCCTTCGCGCCTACGGACACCGCCAGCGGGCTGCGGTGGTCTTCGTTCGCGGCCAGGCGATCGAGTGCGTAGCGGAAGTCGTAGCGGGGCGCCCACCCAAGGGCGCGTCGGGCCTGAGCGTTCGCGTACACGCGATCGACCCTCGGAAACATCCTCCAGCCGTGTAGCGCGTAGACGGCCTCGTAGGCGGGAAACAGCCGCCGCACGACCGACGGGGCGTCTACGGCCAGCTCGGCCAGATCGTCCCGCGAAAAGGGTGTGGTCGCGCTGATGATGTAGCGGCCGAAGCCGATCTCGGGCGCTCGCTCGAGCGCAAGCCGGTGTGCAGTCACGACGTCCTCGATGTCCACTCTGCGATACAGGAGCTCGTTGACCTTGAGATTGGCGTCGTCGTAGACATTTCGCACCTCCTCACGGTCGTCGGCCTCTGGGAAGAAGCGGGACGTGCGCAGGATCAGGCACGGCAGGCCATGGTCGCGATGGACGAGCTCGCAGAGGTCCTCCGCCGCCGTCTTCGTGACGCCGTAGACGTTCCTCGGGATCGAGGAGACGTGCTCGGTGATCCACGCTGCCGGCGAGCCGGGTGTCGGGGTGAGCGCGCGACCGAACGCGCTCGTCGTGCTCGTGAACACGAAGCGGCCGACGCCTGCCGCAACCGCCTCCTCGAGCAGGTTGAGCGTGCCCGTGACGTTGGTGTCGACGAAGGCCTGCCGGCTATGGGAGCCGACGTGCGGCTTGTGCAGCGTCGCGGTGTGCAAGATCGCGTCCACGCCCTCGGCGCACCGTCGGACGAAGTCACGATCGGCGATCGACCCGACCGCCGTAGTGTACTCGGAGTCGAGAAGGTCGAGGCCGACGATCTCTTCTCCCTCCGCGCCCAAGACACGGAGGAGCGCCTCGCCGAGATGCCCGGAGCTACCGGTGACGAGGATCCTCATGCTCCGAGTGATAACAGTCGATCGCTCACTCAGGCGTGGAACGCGGCAAGCTGCTCGGCCTCTTCACGCAAGTCGCGCTGCACCGCGCGGTCGAGTCGTTCGAAGGGCGCGGTCTCGATACGTCCTGCGTGGTAGCGCCAGGTTCCCGCCACCGCTCCGTCGACGAGAAAGGTGCCGACCGAGTGTGGAGCCCTGGTCGAGAATACGAGTGCGCGGTAGTTCTCCGGAAGGATCCCGGTCCGCCGGGCGTGGACGAGGAGCGTCGCGTCCCACGTGGGTAGGAAGCGGACCGGAGCGGGTGTTTCCGGGTCGGGAAGCGGTGCCCGTGGGAGGTCGAGCAGCTCTTTCCCCTGCTCGTCGCGGAATCGACGCAGAGTCATGCGCGCGAGCACGGGATCGAGCTTCACCATCGGCACCTTCGACCAGCTCGATACGTCGTTTCTCGACGCGGGCCCGAACCCGCCGAGGTACCGGCGCACGAGGTGCTCGATCCCGTCCGTCTCGGTCGCAATAGGCGCGCCGACCCACTCCTCGGCAAGCGCGAACAGGCGTGCACGACGCTGCTCCCAAGTACCGGAGGGCGGGACGCGGATCAGATCGAGCCAGTGCCCAAACCCCCAGGAGCTCGCGTACGGAAAGCCGTTGGCGGTGAGGAACTCCTCGATTTCGGCGCGACTTCGCACCGATCCCTGCAGGAACTTGCGTGCACGCCGAGCGAAGACCCCCATGTCGACCTCGACGGGCACCTTGTTCACGCGCCGCCACCACTCCTGTCCGGATATGCGGATCCCGGCTGCAAAGAGGTCGTAGTCCCGCCTCGACACGACGTGGATCGTCTCGCGTATCAGCGTTCCCTGAACGACCCTCCGCCGCTCGAGCGCGCGCGTGAGGTCGTCGCGACGGAAATCCTCGAGACAGGACCACAGCCGGAGATAGGCACTCGGCGCGTACTGGTTCTGAACGCCGCCGATCCGCTCGAGCGCCCGTGGAATCGGCAGTCGCGCGCGTTCCAGCAGGAGCTGGCGCGCGAGCAGCGCTCGGTTCAGCTCTGGCTGCGTGAGGGTGCGCTCCACCATCTCCCGACGCTAGCCGAGCTTTCCCTGGCCGGCTTCCTTTGAGCGAGAGCGATTCCTCCGACGACGAGCGCGGCCCCGAGTGCGAGCCACATCGTCAGCGCCTCGTCCAGCAGAGCTGCGGCGATGAGCACCGCGAGTGGTGAGATCGCGTACGTGTACGCCACCGCCCGCGTCGGGCCGAGCCCGCGTAGCCCGATGTTCCAGCCGATGTAGCCGAGCAGCGTCGCGAGCACGCCGAGATAGAGGATCAGCGCAACATCGACTGCCGAGGCGTCGACCACGGCGTCCAGAGTGGAAGCGCGGAGGAGTGGCGTCAGTCCGAGGGTGCCGATCAAGCTCGTCGCCGCCGTGAGCGCCAGCAGATCGTGCCGCCCGAGCAGCGGCTTCAGGATGACGTTGTAGAGGGCGAAGGCAAGTGGCGCGCCCAGCACGATGAGCGGACCCTTGAGGTTCGAGATGGAGACGGATTGTCCAGTGCCCCAGGCGACGACGACCGCAACGCCCGCGAAGGCGACAGCAAGCCCGACGACGTGACGGGGGCGAATTCGATCGAGGCCAAGCGCGAGAGCGAGCAACAGCGTCATTCCCGGCGACAACGCGACGACGAGGGCCGCCACCCCGGATGTCGTGTGCCGCACGCCGATGTTCAGAAAGAGGTGGTAGCCGACGACGATCAGGACGCCCGCCGCGACAACCCGGACAGCATCGCGCCTCGTCAGCCCCGGAAGTCCTCGTGTGCGCCAGAGAATGAACACGAATCCCGGAGCCGCAATCGCATAGCGCAGAATCGCGACATCGATCGCAGCGACATCGTGGTCGAGCAGCGTCTTGATCACGGAAAACGAGCCGGCCCAGATCACGACCACCGCTAACAGCGAGAGATGCGCGCGAGTCGCCATCGAATAGGACAACGCAGGAGGCCCGAGCATCGTGAGATGACCAACGTCCGCCACCACAGGATGCTTCCGAGCGACAGCACCGACACCCCTTGGACGGGGCTCTACCTCGAGCCCGATCCGTCCGATGAAAAGCGCTCATGGGCCATAACCGTGATCAGTGGAATGCCGAAGCAGTCCTCATCGCATTCCAGCCGTGGGAGATCGACCTCATCGCGCGCGGCCTCGGTCGACTCGCCCAGCTCGCCGATGCCAACCCTGCGCGGTACGGCCTGCTCGGCCACGGGGCCGAACCCGCTCTGGCGATCGGCGAGAAGATCGACCAGGTCCTCGAGTACCAGGGATACGGTGGTATCGAGAACCTGCGGAGTCTGGTCGAGGAACGGCGCGGCGACGAGGTCGACACAAGCGCCGGTTAGTCCGCCACGAGATACTTCCTTTCGGAGTGCTCGAGAGCCTCACCGCCTTCGTCGCAGTTTCCGCAGTCGTCATCTGCACCCCCGGCCAGGACACCGCGCTCACGATCAGGAACACGCTGGCAGGCGGGCGCCGGAACGGCATTGCCACCGCCCTCGGCGTCGCGGGCGGGCAGGCGCTGTGGACGCTCGCCGCGAGCGCGGGCGTCGTCGCGCTCCTGAGCGCATCGGAGCCTGCATTCCACGCGCTCAAGCTCGCCGGCGCGGCGTACCTCGTCTACCTCGGAGCGCAGTCGCTCTTCGCAGCACTACGTCGCCACAGCGTCGACCGCTTGCAACAGTCTGTCGCGAAGTCCGGTGGGTCGACCTCCTCGCGAGCGTTCCGCCAGGGCGGGATCAGCAACCTCGGCAACCCGAAGATGGCCGTGTTCTTCGCGAGCCTGTTGCCCCAGTTCGCGCCAAGAGAAAGCACCTCGTTCATCTGGCTTCTCGCGCTCGGCCTCCTCTTCTGCGCGATGACACTCGGGTGGCTGACGCTCTATGCGGTGGCAGTGGCGCGAGTGCGATCGTTGTTTGTGGGACCGGCTCGGCGTGCGCTCGACGCGGTTACCGGGACCGTGCTCGTGATCTTCGGTCTGCGCCTCGCGAGCGAGTCTCGCTAACGCGCCCGCGCGAAGCGGTGAACGGCCTCAAGGAGCTCCTTGCTCTTCGTCCCTGCCTCTTCGGGATCTCCCGAAGCGAGCGCGCCCGCGACGCAGTGGTTCACATGGTCGTCGAGGATTCGGAAGGCGACGCTCTCGAGCGCCGTCGTCACCGCGGAGATCTGCGTGAGGACGTCGATGCAGTACCGGTCCTCCTCGACCATCTTCTCGATCCCGCGCACCTGCCCCTCGATCCGGTGCAGCCGGCGCACGAGTGCCTCCTTGTCCGCGACGTACCCGTGCGTCCCGCTCATGCCGTGGCGCCTTCCCGGGACGAATGGAAGCGCCGCAAGCGGAGCGAGTTCGTGACCACGAACACGCTCGAGAAGGCCATCGCCGCTGCCGCGACGATCGGGTTGAGCAGCCCGGCCATCGCCAACGGGATCGCCGCCACGTTGTAGGCGAACGCCCAGAAGAGGTTTCCCTTGATCGTGCGCAGCGTTCGACGTGCGAGCGCGATCGCGTCGGCGACGCCTCGGAGGTCGCCCGAGACAAGAGTTATGTCTGACGCCTCGATGGCGACGTCGGTGCCAGTGCCGATGGCAAGCCCCAGATCGGCCTGCGCGAGCGCGGGCGCGTCGTTGATGCCGTCACCGACCATCGCCACGACCTCGTTCGCCTCCTGGAGCCTGCGGATCTCGGCCACCTTCTCGTCGGGATAGACCTCCGCCAGCACGCGTTCGATCCCAACCTCGCTCGCAATGCGCTCCGCGTTCTCCCGACCGTCACCGGTGAGGAGAACCGGTGTCAGGCCTAGCCGCTTGAGGTCGGCGACCGCCTCCGCGCTCGTGGGCTTGACGAAGTCGCGGACCGAGAGCGTCGCTCTCGGGAGTCCGTCCCACGACACCGTGATCCCGCCGTCACCTCGCCCCACCTCGACCCGGTGCCCCTCCACCAGGCCCGAGACACCGACCCCGGGAACGTTCCGGAACTCAGTGACGTTCGGGAACTCACCGACCTCCGCCCGAGCCGCTGAAGCCACGGCCTGCGCAATCGGGTGCTCGGACGCGGCCTCGACTGCACCCGCCAGCGACAGCACTTCCCCGCGTGTGGCGCCGTTGAGCGGCGTCACGCCCGCAAGCTCCACCTTCCCCTCGGTGACCGTCCCGGTCTTGTCGAGGACGACCGTCGTGATCCGTCGGGTCTGCTCGAGCACCTCGGGGCCCTTGATGAGGATGCCGAGCTGAGCGCCGCGACCGGTGCCGACCATCAGCGCAGTCGGTGTCGCGAGGCCGAGCGCGCACGGACAAGCGATAATCAGCACTGCCACCGCGGCGGAGAAGGCCGCCGTCCCATCGCTTGTCACGACGATCCAACCCGCGAGCGTCGCAAGGGCAAGTCCGAGAACGATCGGGACGAAGACGGCAGAGACGCGATCCACCAGGCGCTGAATGGGCGCCTTCCCGGATTGCGCCTCGGAGACGAGACGGGCGATCTGCGCCAGCGCGGTCTCCTCGCCGACCTTCGTGGCGCGAACGACGAGTCGTCCGTACGTGTTGATGGTCGCGCCGGCGACGTCGGCCCCCGGTCGGACGTCCACCGGGACGGGCTCACCCGTGAGCATCGACTGATCGACGGCCGAGTCACCTTCGACGACCACTCCGTCGGTGGGAATCTTCTCTCCGGGCCGTACGACCATCAGGTCGCCGGGCGCTACGTCCTCGATCGCAACACCGACCTCTTTGCCGTCGCGCAGCACGTGAGCCTCCTTGGCTCCGAGATCGAGCAGCGCGCGGATCGCCGCGCCAGAGCGCTTCTTCGCGCGCGCCTCGAAGTAACGGCCGAGGAGGATCAGCGTCGTGATCACCGCGGCGACCTCGAAATAGATGTGCGCGTCCTCGAGGAACAGGAGCGCGACCGCGGACCAGCCCCAGGCCGCAAGGGTCCCGATCGAGATGAGCGTATCCATCGTGGCCGCGAGGTGTCTCGCATTCAAGGCGGCGGCGCGGTGGAACGCGAATCCTGCCCACAGAACCACCGGCGTCGCGAGCGCGAACGCGAGCCACTCCCAACCCTCGAACTGGAGCGGCGGAAGCATGGCAAGCACGGTCAGCGGAGCGGTCAGCCCGATCGCGACAGCGAGCCGTGTGCGCAGCGCGCGGGCGCGATCCTCGGTTGCGCCCGCCGACGTACGAGCATGGTAGCCCGCGGCTTCAACCGCTTGCATGAGGTCTGCGACGGCAACGCGATCCGCGTCGTAGCGGACTGCGGCCTGCTCAGTCGCGTAGTTGACGGACGCCTCG
>JACDCN010000065.1 GCA_013817555.1 Actinomycetota bacterium | reverse complement strand
GTTCTCGGGACGGCCTCCAGGGCGCCCGAGCCGCTTCCGCAAGCTCTCGCATCGTGGGACGTGAGCGCGGTCACGGTCGAAGAGCTCGCGACCGTCCGTTCCTTCCTCGACCGGCGAGGGTCGCTCGAACGCGGGGCGCGGCAGGAGCTCGCCCGCACGATGGCCGCGCGGCTCCGCCCGCGGGTCGGTGGCATCCCTGCGGACACGTCGCTCTCGGACGAGGACTTCCTCGCGCAGCTCGCCCGTGTGAAGGCGGCCCGAGCGTGAACGGCGTCCCGGGCTATCGAATCCCGCTTGGCGACAACGATCTGCGCGTGGCATCGGCGGTGCTGCTCGGCTGCGCCGCCGCTCGCGCCGCCGTTCCCGGCGATCCGGGGTTTCCGTGCCCGCTGCGCGCTCTGACCGGTGTGCCGTGCCCGCTCTGCGGCATGACCACGAGCGTCACGTCGTCAGTCGAGCTCGATCTCGCCGGGGCGTTCGCGGCGAACCCGGGCGGCATTCTCCTGGTGATTCTTGCCATCGCGATCCTGCTCGGCCCGGCGCGCAGGCTGGTCGTTCCGGTGAGTGTTGTTTACTTCGGGCTGGCAGCGAGCTGGGTCTGGGAGCTGCAGCGATTCTCGATTCTTTGAGGAGGCACGCATGAGCGAGCAAGACCCACCGGTTCCGCAGAGCGCTCCATCCCAGACTCCACCTGGCCCGCCGGAGCAACCGGCCTGGCCGGCGCAAGGGCCGAGCGGGCCGAGGGCCAGCTTCGGCCGTCGCTTCGTCGCATACCTCATCGACGTCATCCTGATCGGCATTGTCGGCGGGGTGCTGGTCGCAATCTTCGGGACGGAGATCGGCTATGGGATCGACCTACTCCTCGGAATCGCCTACTTCGGATATCTCGAGGGCGGCCCGAAGGGTCAGACGCTCGGCAAGATGGCGCTCGGAATCCGCGTGATCGACTTCTCGAGCGGCGGGCCGATCGGTTACGTGCGCGGGATTGTTCGCTACCTCGGCCGCATCGTCTCCGGGATCGTGTGCCTGCTCGGCTACCTCTGGATGCTCTGGGACAAGGAGAAGCAGACCTGGCACGACAAGATCGCGACGACCGTGGTCGTGCCGGTCCAGTATTACCCGGTTCCCTAGGCGCAAGATCAGAATCCGCTCTCGCGGATTCTGATCGCGCAAAATCCCTAAAGGCGTCCACTGTCGCGGCCGCAACCTACCCGGCATGTCTGGGGGCGGATCTGCTCGCGCAGATTCCGATCGCGCGAAGAATGCTTAAACGCGTCCGCTTCGCGGCCGCATCCGTACCATCGGCTCGATGCCTGCGTTCGATCCCGGGCTGACGCTCGCACGCGGGTTCTACGAGGAGGTCGTGGCGCCGCTCGTCGGCGGAATCGAGCACTCGGCGGCGCTGCTCGGGACGGGCTCGGACGTCCTCGGCTTCGACACCGAACGCTCGACCGATCACGACTGGGGGCCGCGGCTCCAGGTCTTCGTCAGCGGAGGCGACATCGCCGGAGTGCTGAATGCCGTCGAGCGAGGACTCCCGGACGAGTTTCGAGGCTGGCCCACGCGCTACGGCTGGGACGCCGTTCCGGTCACGCATCACGTCAAGGTCCACGAGCTCGGCGTGTGGCTACGCGAAAAGCTCGGGTTCGATCCCAAGGTACGCATCTCGCCCAGAGATTGGCTCTCTGTCCCCCAGCAGTTCCTGCTCGAAGTCACCGCCGGAGGCGTCTTCCACGACGGGCTCGGGGAACTGGTTCCGGCTCGGGAAGCGCTCGCGTGGTATCCGGACGACGTCTGGCTCTGGCTGATTGCGTGCCAGTGGCGGCGGATCGACCAGGAGGAGCCGTTCGTCGGGCGCACCGCGGAAGTCGGCGACGAGCTGGGATCGCGGATCGTCGCATCGCGGCTCGCCCGCGACGTCGTACGCTTGTGCTTTCTACAGGAGCGCCGCTACGCGCCCTACAGCAAGTGGCTCGGGTCGGCGTTTCGCCGGCTCGAGGCCTTCGATGCTCTTGGAGTGGACCTTCTCAAAGTGCTCGAGGCAACGGACTACGAGACCCGCGAAGCGGCGCTCGTCGGCGTCATGGGAACGGTTGCAGCACGCCACAACGCGCTCGGAATCACCGAACCGATGGACGAGAGCGTCCGCCTCTTCCACGACCGCCCGTTTCGCGTGCTCGGCTCGGGCCGCTTCGTCGACGCGTGCCTCGAGCGCGTGTCCGATCCGTGGCTCCGCTCGCTGCCGCTAACAGGCGCAATCGACCAGTTCGTCGACTCGACCGACGTCCTGAGCAAGCCCGGCATTTTCCCGCGCGCTTCAGAATTCTTCCAGGGCTAGAGCAGCTCGCGGAGCGCCGACACGAGGCCGTCGACGTCGCTCGCGTCGTTGTACGGGCCGATCGACACCCGCAGGAGCCGCCGTCCTGCCCAGTCGTAGACGGGCGCCTCGATCCGGAACTCCTCGTAGAGCCGCGCCCAGAGCTCGTCCGGGTTCCCCGGCGGCAGCTCGACTGCGCGCATGAATGGCGCCGGGACGCCCTCCACGCGCGGATAGCCGAGCTCGCCGAGGCGGCGCTCGGCCTCGTCGGCCAGCGCGCGCGCTCGCTCGAGATCGAAGGTCGCGTGCACCTCGATCGCCTTCGGGACGGTGAGATACGCGGCCGGGTCACGTGTGCCCGACCAGCCGTGGCGCTCGGCGAAGTCCGCTCCCTCGCGATACCCCCAGCTGACGACGAGCGGCTCGATCCAGCCCTGATGCTCGGGACGCGCCCAGAGGAAGCCGGCGCCCTTGGGCGCGCACAGCCACTTGTGACAGTTGCCCGCGTAGATGTCTGCGCCGAGCGCGCCGAGATCGAGGGGAATCTGGCCCGGCGCGTGCGCGCCGTCCATGATCGAGAGCGCGCCTGCCTCGCGAGCAGCGGAGCAGATCTCTTCGACGGGAAACAGAAGCGCAGTCGGCGACGTGATGTGCGAGACGAAAACAGCTTGTGTCCGCGGCCCGATCCTCGCCGCGAGCTCGTCCGGCTTGCACATCACGAGGTTCGCGCCGACGAACTCCCAGGTGCGCGTGATCGCTCCGTACTCGTGTCCCGTGGTCAGGATCTCGTCGCCGGGAGCGAGCGTCAGCGAGCGAATAACCGCGTTCAGGCCGGAGGTCGCGTTGGGGACAAACACAAGATCTTCGGCTCGCGCTCCGACGAACGCGGCAAGCCTCCCCCGCGCCTCGGCGAGACGACCTGGCTGCTCCGCGCCTCCCCAGAACCAGCGCGCGACCTTCCGCGTGAAGAAGTCCGTCGGCCCGGCCTCGAGCTCACGTTGCAACGCCTGGTACTCCTCGAACACGGCGACGGGACAGGCGCCGAAGCTCCCGTGGTTCAGGTGGACGACCTCCGGGTCGAGAAGGAAGCCGTCGCGCATGAGCATCTAGTGTCTCACGGTTGCGCGGCATCCTTCGCACCTACTTCCCGCCGCTCCCCCGCTCCGTCACGACCCTCCAGGTCGGCGGGCTCGTCAACGCGTTCGGGAACGGCATCACGCTCCCGTTCCTCTTCATCTACCTGCACAACGTGCGGGGAATCGGCCTCGGCGTCGTCGGCCTGATCGTCGGCACGCACGCACTCGTGAGCATCGTCGCGGGTCCGCTCTTCGGCATCCTGATCGACCGGTTGGGCGGCCGCAGGCTGCTCGGGATCGCGCTCGGGATCCTCGCGGGCGGCTACGCGCTGTACCCGCTCGTGCATGACGCCTGGCAGGGATTCGTGGTCGCGGCAATCACCGGAGTCGGAGTCGGTGGGTTCTGGCCCTCCCAGTCGACCCTCATCGCGGGACTGACGCCGCGAGAGCAGCGGCCGGCCGCGTTCGCGATGCAGCGAGTGGTGATGAATCTGGGGATCGGCCTCGGCGCGCTCGCGGGCGGGCTGATCGCCACGACTGAGTCGCCTCGGTCTTTCACCGTGCTCTTCCTCCTCAACTCGCTGACCTTCGTCGTCTACGGGGCTGTGATGCTTGCGCTCGTGCCCTCGCCGTCGCTCGACAGGAGCGGCGGGGAGCCCGGCACCGCGGGCTCGTACCGGGACGTCCTGCGCCACCGCGCATTCGTGGCCGTGATCAGCCTCAACGCCCTGTTCATCTTCGCCGGCTTCTCCGGCTTCGAGCTCCTGCCCGTATACGCGAAGAACGAGGCCGCGGTGACGGAGACGCAGATTGGGCTCGTGTTCCTGGTGAACACGATCGTGATCGTTCTCCTGCAGCTCCCGATCGCCCGTCTCGCGCAGGGCCGGCGCAGGATGCCTGCCCTCGGGCTACTCGGCCTCACTTGGGCGGCGGCGTGGCTGCTCGTCCCGATCGCCGGCTCGAAAACCGCAGGCGCCGCGGCGCTCATGTTGACCCTGGCCATGGTGATCTTCGCCGTCGGCGAATGCCTGCACGGCGCCGTCCACGCGCCACTGGTTGTGGATCTCGCCGAGCCGCGCCTGCTGGGCCGATACATGGCGCTCTCGGCGCTCTCGTGGCAGGTCGGCTTCGCGCTAGGCCCAGCCCTCGGCGGCTTCGCGCTCGATTACTCGCCGGGCGGCGTTTGGATCGCGGCCGCCGCCTTTTGCGCTCTCGGCGGGGCGCTCGCGCTGGCAGTGGAGGGCACCCTGCCTGCGCGAGCTCGCCGCACACCTGTTCCTGTCGCCGCCTAGAGCAGCCTCGCACCCCGGCACGTCGGCGTCCGAAACCGCGCTTGCAGGCTCCGGGGCTAGAATCACGAACATCGCTCTGACCCTGACCTTGGACGACCCTCTCAGTACCGGTGCCGAGCCTCCCCCGCATCCGGCGTTCGCGTTCGGCCCGTGGCACGGGACCGGTCTTCGCGCGCCCGCGACCGGTCGTCCACGAGCTCAGCGCTAGCGGCCTCACCTGGATCAACGTCGTCGCGCCGGACGTGGACACGGCGCAGGGGCTCGCGGAGCGCTTCGGCTGGCATCCGCTGGACGTCGAGGACGTCGTCTCGAAGCGGCAGCGGCCGAAGGTCGACGACTACGAGGAGGACGGGTACCTCTTCACCGTTCTCCACTTCCCGGTCTTCGACCAATCGGTCCAGCGGCTGAACGCGGCCGAGCTCGACCTCTTCATCGGGCATGACTACGTCGTGACGATTCCGAATCGGGAGCTCCATCCGGTCACGCGGCTCTTTCGCCGCTGCGAGGAGGATGAGCCGCTTCGCGAGCAGCTTTTCGCCAGGGGATCAGGGCGGCTCCTCTACGAGGTGCTCGACGACCTCTTCGACTATTGCTTTCCGATCCTCGACAAGATCGCCCACAAGCTCGACGTGATCGAGGACGAGATGTTCGAAGGCGCGTCCGAGGAGGTCGTCCGCGACATCTCCAACGTGAAGCAGGAGATCATCTCCTACCGCAAGATCATCAAGCCCGAGCGGTCGACTCTGCGAGTCCTCGAACGGCGAGTCGAGACCTTCCTGCCCGAGGAGCTCGAGCTCTACTTCGACGACATCGTCGACGCCGCCGAGCGGATCTGGGACCTCCTCGACAACTACAAGGAGGTCGTCGACGGGCTCGAGTCGACGAACGAGTCCGTGATCTCACATCGGCAGAACGACGTTCTGCGGCTGCTCACCGTGATCAGCGTGACGATCCTCCCGCTCACGCTGGTGACGGGGCTCTTCGGGATGAACGTGCTCTTTCCGGGTGAAGGCACGCGCGAGGCGTTCTGGGTGATCGTCGGCGCGCTGGCGATCGTTGCGGCGTCAGCGCTCGGCTTCTTCCGCTTCAAGCGCTGGCTGTAGAGCCCTACGAGTCCGAGCGCGGATCCAGCTCCTCACTCACCTCGGCGGCCTCCCCGATCTTCTCCACGACCCAGTAACGCTCGTTGCGCTGGACGACGTGCTCGACGGCCGGGGAAAGATGGTCGTCACTCGGAACGACAAAGAAGTGCGTCGACTCGGCTCGTACCGCCTCGTACTCGACGATCGTGAGCCGAACCGGCTTCATGCACTCCGTAGAAGCGCATTCGCAGATCCAGTCCGGCATCGGCGGATCAACCCATACGTGCACGACGTTGTGCGGCTCCATCCGCTCGTTCAGCGCCCGGTAGCGCGATTCGTTGTGCGCTGCCCGCTCTTGCAGCTCGGAGACATCAGGAGACACGGCACACGGAGTGTACGTCCACTCACAGCAAGGTGATCGCGGACGGAGAAGGCCGGGACCCCGCCGCATCGGGGCCCGGCCGTTGCTTCCTTCCTCGCGTTAGAGGAGGATCCGCAGTGCAGTCTCTGGGGGACAACCCCGGCGCGAGAGCGCCGAAGCGTCGTGCAGGTCGATTTCCACATGCGAGGCGAGGACGAGTGCCGACCCGACGTCATAGCCGGAACGGACGAGTTCCTCGAACCGCCAGCGAAGGATGGCCTCCGCTTCTGTCTCGTCGATTAGCTCGAACTGGGCCGCAGTCATCGCCGCCCCTCCCTCTTCTGTCGGCTTGAGATCACAGTTGACCGTGATCGGCTGTACGCAGCGCCCACTCGAGGTCCAGAACCGCCGACCCGAAGGTCCGGCATAGGCGTTAAGACGTCCCTCGGTCGAGGGAGTCGCCCTAGCGCCGGCGCGTCTCGACCTGTTTGTTCGGGTCCCAGGACACGTGACACGCGCCCCACAGTCCGCGCCGCTCGCCCCTCGCGTCGTCGACGGCATCAAGGAGCGTGTCGGCATGACGACCACGCTTGCCTCGCCTGAAGTACGGGGTGGCGGCTCCGCGGCGGACGAGCTCGACGTTGACGTTCGTGGCTGCGGAGCGCACATATCGGAGCAGACGTCGGTAGCGGTCGAACCGATCGAGCCGCGGATCGGATTCGAGGACGATCGCGTCTCCCGGCCGCAGCATCCGCTCGAGCTCTCGCAGCGCGTCCCTGCCGTAGCACTCGCCTCCACCGAGCTCGGGGGCATCGATCTGGAGAAGTCGAACGCGGTCTCCACCGCGCAGCACGATCGAGTCGCCGTCTGCGACCCGCTGCACGGTCGCTTCGTCCTCGGACACCACGGTCTCGGTCTCCGCACAGGCAGCGAGGAATGCCATGGCAGACACCACGGCGGCAACCAACGTCACGAGTGGACGTGCCATGGGACTCACGATAGAAACCCTCCATGACAAAGCAGCTCTGGGCGCCTTGGCGGCTCGAGTACATCGCGCAGGCAGACGAGCTCCCGGGCTGCGTCTTCTGCATCGAGGGCGCAGGCGAGCTCCCCGAGGGCGAGTCGCTCGTCGTCCATCGAGGCCAGTCGGCGACCGTGCTCCTGAACAAGTACCCGTACTCGTCAGGTCACCTGATGGCCGCTCCGCTCAGGCACGTGGGGACGCTCGGAGACCTGACAGATCAAGAAGCACTCGAGCTCCACCGGCTCGCCGTCGTAGCCGTCGACGCGCTCGGCCGCACTTACGGTCCGGACGGCTTCAATCTGGGCTGGAACCTCGGCCGGCCGGCGGGAGCGGGCATCGCCGACCACGTCCACCTGCACGTCGTCCCGCGCTGGTCGGGTGACACGAACTTCATGCCCGTCCTCGCCGACGTGAAGGTCCTGCCCGAGCACCTGCGCGAGACGCGCGACCGGCTTCGGGAAGCCTGGTCCGCGAGTAGCCACCTGATGTGAGACGCCGCGGCCGCGAAGCGGACGCCTTCAAGGATCTTCGCGCGTCTGGAATCCGCGCTCGCGGATTTCGGACTTGCGCCAGCTACTGAGCACTGAGAGGGCGGATCACCCGCCAATGGCCGGCGGGCGTGGTCGCCCAGTCGTACAAGCTGACGCCTATCGTGCCGCCGTCGTCCGAGACGGCAGCGGCGAATCCCGCGAGCTCCTCGGGCCCGAGGCGGTCGGCTACTCCCCCCGCGACGTGAATCGCAACATCCGGGTTTCCTGTCTGGAACCGCAGCAAGCGGATCGCGCGGGTCACGTACCCGTAGGTCGCGTCGAAGCCCTTGAACGCGCCGCCCGTGTACACCATCGGGGCAAAGGCGTCCGAGACCTCCGCGAGCTCCGCCCACGGGAAGCGAGGCCAAGTGGTGGGACGCCGTTCCAGCCCGCGCGGATTGAACGGAATGATCGCGAGCGGCGTGGCTCCCGCCTGTTGGCGCACACGCCGTGCCAGCGCGACCGCTCGTCGTGAGCGCAGCGCGGCGTTCCGGAGCGCTGTGCCCTCGATGTTCAGGCTGATCCCGTCGAACGCCTGCCCGCCGTGCGTGCGGAAGGTCAGCATGGCCAGCGATCGCCTCGTGTCGCGGGCGGGGTCGACATGCCCAGGCAGGTACCAGGCGACGGCCCTGACGCCCTTCGCGTGCAGCGCCTCGACGAAGCGTCCGAGCTGTGCCGGCTTGACTACATCGGTCGTCGCGCGGTAATTCGCGGTCTCCACCCACACGGTCCGGACCCCGCGCGCAGCGATCCGCGCCGCAGTCGCCTCGGGCGCGGTGTAGACCCCGCCATCGTAGATGTCGACCCAGGTGCCGAGCCCGCCGAACACCGATGCGTCAGCCTCCTTCGCCGCCGGGGCCGACGCAGCCCCTGCGCAAGCGACGGCCAGCGAGATCGCGAGGATGGCGACAAGCCCGCGCATCGGCGAGACGATACGGATGATCTGTGAAGGCTCTGTCAACTAGAGGCTCGAGGTGAGATTGGCGCGCAGCCGGGGGCGGTCACGACCAAGTTCCGGCGCTCGCGAGGCTGGTCGAGTGGAGAGTCTTCGAGAGAGCGCCTGCGACGTAAGCTGGAAGCTCGGTCAGGGGTTGCGACGGTCGTCCCCCGGGTATGGAACGGCGGATGATGCGCGAACTGGTTACAAAGCCCAACTAACGCGAGGCTTGTCCCCCCTTGGGGACGGGCTTCATGAGCGAGATACGCCCCCAACGAGCCTCCCGTCCGGCCGGAGAACCTAGCCGGAGCCGAACTTCTTGGCCGCGCGCTTCTCGCTGCGGCGCTCCTTGAGCGTCTTTTGCGGCTTCTTCTTCTCCTGCTTCTTCGGTTTGTCGGTGCCCTTACTCATGGCGAACCTCCGGCCCGGCCGCGCGGGTTGACCTTCCAACACTACCCGGCTTGGGGGATCCAGTCGCTATCTCACCTTACGCGCTGCGCGAGATCGTGCTCGTCACAGCGCTCGGCTGGGTTTATGGCGTTCGCCCGGGTGGCGAAGGTGAGGATACGGAAGTTCCTAGCTCTTGGCCGTTTTTGCGCCAGGTATTTGCATTTGAGTGTTTTTGATGAGGTAAGGGAACGATTCGATCTCCCATGGAGTCGGCGGTTCTGAACACGCGAGAGAGGCCGCAAGCCTCTCGGAATCACGGTCGCGTCAGCCGTGGAGGGCGATTCTGGCTACGCGACTAAGATCCTGG
>JACDCN010000064.1 GCA_013817555.1 Actinomycetota bacterium | reverse complement strand
TCGCAGCTCGGAAGCGAGCGACTCGACCCGCTCGATCGCTTCCGTCAGGCGGCTCGTGGCGACCAGCCCGAGTCCGGCTGCGAGGGGATACACGAGCAGTGCTCGCGGAGACGATGCGACGAGCGCGAGCAGGGCGCCGAGCGAGCCAGCGAGCGTCGCGATCGTGTTGTAGATGCCGAAGAGACTCGTCGGATCCCGGTCTCCGGCCGCCTGCGGCAACATCGCCTGCTCGAGGGAGGTGAACGGACCCGACTCGACCACGTCGGTCGACACGGTCCCGGTGAGCGCGGCGAGGATCAAGGCGGGCAGCCAGTCGGTCAGCGCGAAGACCGTTCCGCCGACGGCCATCGCCACGAAGAGGAGGCGGTAGAACGTGCGGCGTCCAAGGCGGTCGGCGTAACGACCCACCAGGACGGAGACGAGTGCCGTCCCCGCCAGTAGCGCCGTCAAGACGACGCCCACCTCGGCGCCGGAGAGCCCGCGCTCGGCGAGGGTGACGCCGATCACCACCGAGCCGAGCCCGTAGGCGACGGCTCGCGCTCCCTGGGCCCAAACGATGCGGCGCGAGTCGGTGGTCAGGCGGGCTCCGGCGAGCCGTCGATCTCGGCCCGGCACCAGGCGTAGAGCGCGTCGTAGACGGGGAGCGAGAGCTCGAGCTGGCGGTGGTCATCGAGGTCGAGCAGAGAGAACCCCTCGGCGATCGCGAGCAACCCGCGCGATTGTGGGGTCGCATCGCGATCCTCGGCGACGTCGGCTCCGTGCACGATGCGGGCAAGCAGTTGCAGCGCTGCGTCGCCGAGCTCGTACTCCTCGGCGAGCACCTCGAACGAGCAGAGACCGTCTCGATGCGTATAGCGAGCGCCCGGCGCGTCGTACGAGTGCGCACCCTCACGGTCGGCCACCTCGAGCACCTCATCCGCCGGGACGTAGAGGAACTCCGCCTCTGAGTCGATGAACTTCTTGATCAGCCAGGGGCAGGCGATCCGGTCGGTCTTCGGTCTTTCCCGCGTCACCCACTTCATCGTCCCTCCTGTCCGGCCGTGATGCGACCTGGCTCGAGTGTTACGAAAGTCCTCGTCTCCGTGTTGCGTTCCCGCGTGTTTGTATTTGCTGTTCGTAAGAGAAGCTCAGATCTCGCTTCGTTTTCGCGGAAGCGGGCAAATACCGAGTGTGTTCTGGACGATGCTGGTGTGGCTGCTCAAGGGTTTAACTGTCGTGTGGGTGCTCCAGCTCGTCGTGTTCGCGGTGGGTGTTTCACTCTTTTCGAAGCTTTCGCCGCCACCCGGACAGGTTGCCGAAGCCGACCACGCGGCCGAGGACGTCGCGATTTTGAAGATTTGAAGATCGGTCTGGAAGCCCCGGCGTCGGAACCCGCGACCTAAGAACTCTTGAACGAGTGCGGATCGCGACGTGCCTGGGCGACGAGCGCAGAGGTGACGTTCCGCCCGGTCATGACCAGGACAATCGGACCTTCGCTCGTGACGTCGGGACTCTCTCGAATCGCTGCAAGAGCGGCCGCGGCGGACGACTCGACCGTCACTCCGGCGTCGTGGCAGGCGACGAGGGCCTCAGCAATCGAACGTTCCGAAACGCGCAGCATCAGGTCGACCGCTGTCGCCAGGCGCTCGACGGCTAGCGGGATTGCGACGCGCACAGCGAGCCCGTCCGCGATGGTGGCACCTGCGGGCGTCGTAACGACCTCGCCGGCCTCGTAGCTCGCAGCCATCACGGGCATCTCTTTCGCGACGACGCCTACCCGAACCGTGCCGGGTGCTCGCCCGCCGATCGCCGCTCCAATGCCCCCGGCGAGCGCGCCGTTCCCGATCGGCGTGACGACGGCCGCGGGAAGGGATGGGCACTCGTCGACTATCTCGTCTCCGATTGCGCCGTACGCCTCGTACTGGAGCGGCTCGGCTCCGTCTTCGAAAAACCGAAGTCCTTGCTCGCTCGCGTAGGCGCGGGCCGCATCCTTGGCTTCGTCAAGGTCACGTCCGATCGTGCGCACGTCAGCTCCCAGGCTCTCGAGCAGCCGGAGCTTGCGCGTGTTCGCCGCGGGTGGCACGAATACGATTGCCTTCGCGCCGAGGCGCCGGCAGGCCCACGCGACGGCGGCGCCATGGTTCCCGGTCGAGGAGGTGACGACCGCGGTATGACCTTCAGTCACGAGCTGCGTGACGACGGGAAGCGTGCTTCGCCACTTGAAGACTCCGAGCTCGTGGACGTCCTCCCGCTTTAGCCAGAGCTCGGTCCGGCCGGAGAACTCGGACAGCGCGTGCGGAGCGCGCTCGAGCGGAGTCGGCAAATCCACTACGCGCAGAATTCCGTCGCGACGGCGAGCAGGATCTCGACGAGGCGCTCGACGTGCTCGAGGTCGACCCACTCGACCTCGGCGTGTGCGCCTTCGCCACCGGGCCCGAAGACGACGGTGGGGACCGCGGTTGCGGCGAACAGGGCGGCATCCGTCCAGAACGGCACGCCGATCAGCTCCGGAGGAGCGCCGAGCACATCCGTCGCTTTCCGCGCGAGCAACTCCACAATGGGGGAGTCGGGGGGCGTCTCGAGCGGATCGCGCGAGAAGGTCGACTCGACCGCTGCGCCCGGCGCAACCTTGGCGAGCTCGGACTCCACGAGCTCGACGGTCTCGCCAGGAAGCGTGCGCCGCTCGACCTTCAACAGACAACGGTCGGGGTACGTGGAGAGTTCCTGTCCGCCCTCGATCAGCGATGCGTGCACGGAAGCACGACCTAGCAGTGGATGAACCTCGCCCTCCTCTTCCAGATGTCTGTCGAGCTCAGCGAGTGCGACGAGCGGCGGCCCCATGCGCGCGATGGCGTCGACACCCAGGTCGTAGCGGGAGCCGTGCGCCGCGTGGCCGCGCGTCTCGAGCTCGAGCCAGACGAAGCCTCGGTGTGCGATCGCGATGCCGAGTCCGGTGGGCTCCGTAACGATGGCGGCATCTGCCTTGACGGTCGCGGCGATCCGCTCCGAGCCGATGCTGAGCGCCTCCTCGTCTGCGACTGCGGTGATGATCAGATCTCCGGAGAGCTCCAGCCCGGTTGCGGCGGCGCCGGCGATCATGATCGCCGCCAGGCTGCCCTTCATGTCGTAGGAGCCCCGGCCGTACAGGCGGGTCCCGTCGACTCGCGGCGTGAGTGCGCCGTCTTTTCCCCCGAGACCTACGGTGTCCATGTGCGCGTTCAACATCAGGGAGCGGCCGCCACCTGAACCGCGGACGCGGCCCACGACGTTGGCTCGCGTAGGCGCAAGCTCCTCGTACTCGGTCTCGACCCCGCGTTGCTCGAGCCAGCCGGCCACGAAGCGGGCGATCTCGGCCTCGCCGGCTCCGCCCGGCACGAGTGTCGGGTTCACGGAGTCGATCGCGACCAGCTGCTCGAGCAGGGTGCGTGCACTTGTCATGCGGGGCGGGCGCTGGGGATGATGACCGCCACGCCGTTTCCGCTACCGCTCCGGCCTGCCCATAAGCGCGTGCACGGCGTCTTCGAGGTCGTTCGAGACCACGTCCGCGACGTAGACGGTCCAGGGGTGGGGCGGCATGCCGCCGGTGTACGCCACCACGAGCTTTCCGAGGGCATGCGCGTGCCAGGCCTCCATCGCCGTGCCCTCGTCGGGGAACGTGAAGGCGGCGAGCACCGCGTCACAAGATTCGATGTCTGCGAGGTCGCCTTCGACGATCTCAGTCTCCTTTCCCTGTGTCCTGCCCCGGAAGTCGCGCCGCATCGGGTCGACCGGCTCCCACCCGATCTCCCGGACGAGAGCCTTCGCTCGACGCCGGTACTCCTCGGCATAGGGCGGACCGGCGAGATAGACCCGCCTCATGTCTGCGTTCGCCGACCTCGAGAACGTGTCATGCGCTTACAGTACGTCCGTGGAATCCGGCCCGCGCTCGACTGACTTCGTCGCTCTCGGCCATTCCGGGTCCGACCACTACGCCGGGCTGGAGACGTTCCCGAATCCGGGAGCAGCGCAGGTAGACATGACGAGCGACGAGTTGACGGCAGTCTGTCCCGTCACGGGTCAACCCGACCTCTACGTCGCCACAGTCGAGTATTGGCCGGACACTCTCTGCATCGAGTCGAAGTCGCTCAAGCTGTATCTGAGCCGGTTTCGCAACGAGGCGCACTTCTGCGAAGCGCTCGCGGTGAGAATCCGCGACGACGTCGCGAAGGCGCTCGACCTTCCTTCCGAGAAGGTGCAGGTGACTTTGCGGCAGAAGGCCCGGGGCGGGATCACGATCACGGCGAGGTGCTGAGTGGAGCTGGTCGATCTCGGTGAGAGCGGGCTGCGCGTCTCTCGTGTCGGTCTGGGGTGTAACAACTTCGGCGGGCGTCTTGGTTTAGAAGAGACGCACGCCGTCGTCGACGCTGCGCTCGAGGCCGGCGTGACCTTCTTCGACACGGCCGAGATCTACGGGAACGGAGGTGGCAGCGAGAGACTGCTCGGCGAGATCTTCGAGGGACGACGCGATGAGGTCGTTCTCGCGACGAAGTTCGCGTGGGAGCCTGGAGACGGCCTCGCCGAGCCAGAAGCCATACACCGGTCGATCGAGGGCTCGCTGGAGCGACTGCGGACCGACCATATCGACCTCTACTACCTGCACCGACCCGATCCGGAGATTCCGATCGGTGACACGTTGGGCGCGCTGGACGAGCTGGTGCAGGCCGGGAAGGTGCGGGCGATCGGGTGCTCGAACTTCTCGGCCGAACAGCTCGCGGAGGCCGACCGGGTCGCCCGTGAGCAAAGCACTGCGCCTTTCACGGTCCTCCAGAACCACTACAACCTTCTTCGCCGCGACGACGACGAGGACGTCCTTCCGCTCTGCCGGGAGCTCAATGTGACCTATATCCCGTACTTCCCGCTCGCGAGTGGGCTGCTCACGGGCAAGTACCGGCGCGGCCAGCCCGCCCCGGAGGGGACGCGCCTCGCCGGCCGCGAGATCGAGGAGGCGCAGCTCGACCGTGTCGAGGCTCTCGCCCGCTTCGCGGAGGAGCAAGGCCATACGCTGCACGAACTCGCGATCGCAGCGCTGGCTTCGACCTCGGGCATCGCGTCGGTGGTCGCCGGCGCCACCAAACCGGAGCAGGTGCAAGCGAACGCAGCTGCTGCGAGCTGGCAGCTGCGCCAGGACGAGCTCGACGCGCTTCGCGTGCTCTAGGCGGCTGCGAGCACCTTTCGGAGATCGGTCGCTGTGCGAGCGGCGGCGGCGAGATCCCTGTCGACGACCTGGTCGCGCAGCCTCTCGAGATGGGTGTCGATGCGCGTGACCTCCACACTGTCGAGCGTGTGTGCGATTCGATCGCGGATCCATTCGAGGGTCGCGAGATCGCCGCTGACCGCAGCTCGATCTCGGGCCGCGGCGTCGACAAGAGTCTGACGCAGCCAGAGGTCGAACCGAGCGCGGTCGATCTGGGCGGGGGACTCATAGCTGAGCTCGAGATCGAGGGCGGCCTGGACCCCCGGACTCGTGTTCGAAGAGGTAGCGGTAAAAGAGATCTCCAAGACCGTGGCCGGGCCGCGCCCCCGCCATCTTCAAGTCGTCCTCGACCACCAAGATCCGCATGCCTGCATTGTCGCGCAGAACATGAGATCGAGATGAGAAAGAGGGGCCGGGAACGCCGACCCCTCTCCTACCGGCGATGTTGTCAGACCTTGCGAGTCGCGACTCGGTCAGTCGTTCGAGCCGGATTCCTCTCCGGACTCGTCCTCGGATTCCGATCCTGTGTCGTCGTCCGCTGCTCTCCCGACTTCCTGGAACTGGGCGTCGAGATGGATCTCGACCTGTGTGCCGTCGCCGCGGCGAACCTCGACCTCGTAGACGCCCGCGCCGTCGTCGTCCTGGCCCTCGATCTCGGTCACGGTCCCGCCTCCCGCGGCCTCGAGCGCGGCGGCTTTGGCCTGCTCCGCGGCCGGGCCGGTGATCTGCTCCTCGGAGCCGCCGCCCACCGCTTGCGCGATACCGGCGCCTCCCGCCGCTAGCGCGGCAATCACCACTGCGATGACGAGGATGACCCGTCTGTTGAGCTTCATCGATGCTCTCCCTCCTCGTGTCTCGTCAGTTCTAGCGTGGCGCGATGAGATGACGATGAGACGGCATTACTTGCCTTTCCCGTAGCTGAGGAGCTCCTCGCGGTCGCTTCCGCCCGACACGCCGATGGCCAGGACGGGGCCGATTCCCCGCGCATAGAACTTGTACTCGAGGATCTTCGGCTCGAGTGAATTCAGGTCTCGCGTCATCAGGACCCTGCCCTTCTTGAAGTAGCCAAACGGCGCCTGCGCCTGCTCTTTCAGGCTGACCACCGCCGCTCTGTCTTCTGCATGGCCTGCGTAGTACTCCTGCCGGTAGGCGAGTCCGGCCCTGGGCTTCGCCGCCATGATGACTCCGGCCTGGGCCCCGTCGACTCCGGCTTCGAAGGAGCCTTCCGTCGAGACGACCTTGCCGTTCTCGTACTCCTTCGTCGCCTCGCCCAGGTACCAGACATTTCCGCACCTGTCCTGCGCGTACCAGTCGTCGGTGACCTCGACCAGCTTTCCGTCCTCGGTCACCACGTCGTGGACGACCCTGGCCGTCACGCCGTTTGCGATCTTCTTCGTCTTCGGGGTGACCGTCACCACGACCTTCTGCCTCGCTCCCTCGGGGTCGGTCTCGCGATAGACCCAACGGGTGCCCGGTCGCATCGGCCACCACGGGTTGTCGATGCGCGTCGTGAAGTCGGCAGGGTTCAGGCGAACCCGCTCGGTTCCCTGCGGAACTTGGCAGCCGGCGGCGGTCTCGGCGCTCGCGCTGATCTCGCCGCCGAACATCGCTATCGCACCCGCGGCAGCGAAGGCTCCGAATACAACTGCAAATGAGGGTTTCGTTCTCATCTCCTGCTCCTTTCGCACGGACTTGTCGAGTACGTCCTACTGGCGCGCGATGAGACGTAAATGAGAGCGAGGGCGTCCTGTTGAATGTCGCCGATGCTTCTCGACTCGATCGCGCAGGCTTCGACCGATGTCGCCGCGACCCGCTCGCGGCTGGCGAAGATCGCCAGGCTCGCCCAGTGTCTCGGACAAGCGAGCCCCGACGAGGTCTCAGTCGCTGTCACCTATCTCTCGGGGTTTCTTCCGCAGGGAACGATCGGGGTCGGCTGGGCGGCGTTGCGCGAGCTGCCTGCTCCTGCGTCGTCTCGTACGCTCGAGCTGCTCGAGGTGCACGAGGCTATGTCGCGGATCGCTGCGATCGCCGGCGCAGGGTCACAGGCAGCTCGCCGTGAGGAGCTGTCCGATCTCTTCGGCCGCGCGACCGAGCTCGAGCAACGATTCTTGACCGGTCTGCTCCTCGGTGAGCTGAGGCAGGGGGCGCTCGAAGGGGTCATGGTCGAGGCCGTCGCGAAAGCTGCCGAAATTCCCCCGGCCGAAGTCCGGCGCGCCGTGATGGTGGCCGGCGACCTTGGCGTGGTCGCAGCGGCCGCACTGGCCGAGGGGAGAGGCGGGCTCCGAAAGTTCCGGCTCATGGTCTTCCGTCCGGTTCAGCCGATGCTCGCGCAAACGGGCGACGATCTCGCGGACGCGCTTGCGCGTATTCGTCCTGCCCGGATCGAGTGGAAGCTGGACGGCGCTCGGTTGCAGGTTCACCGGCTCGAGGAGGAGGTGCACGTGTTCACTCGGAACCTCGCGGACATCACCGACCGCGTGCCCGAGATCGTGGACGCGGTCAGAGCGCTCGAGCTCGAGGCCATCGTGCTCGATGGCGAGGCGATCGTCATCGGGCTCGATGGCCGGCCACGTCCTTTCCAGGAGACGATGAGCCGGTTCGGGAGCAAGGTGAACGTCGACGAGCAGCGCACCACGGCACCGCTCTCGTCGTTCTTCTTCGACTGCCTGCATCTGGACGGCGAAGACCTGCTCGACTGCTTTTACCGCGTGCGGTTCGAGGCGCTCGAGAGCCGGCTTCCCGAGGCACTACTCGTACCCGGCATCGAGACAGCTGACCTCACCGAGGGGCAGCGATTCCTCGAGGAGGCGCTCGCCCGGGGCCACGAGGGCGTCATGGTCAAGTCGCTCGACGCTCCCTACGAGGCGGGCCGTCGCGGAGCGGGATGGCTCAAGGTCAAGGTCGCGCACACGCTCGATCTCGTCGTCCTCGCCGCGGAGTGGGGGCACGGCCGGCGACAGGGGAAGCTCTCCAATCTCCATCTCGGCGCGCGCGATGCCGAAACCGACGCCTTCGTGATGCTGGGGAAAACCTTCAAGGGGATGACCGACCAGATGCTCGAGTGGCAAACCGGGCGGCTGCTCGAGCTCGAGAAAGACCGCGATGGGCACGTCGTCCAGGTACGGCCCGAGCTCGTCGTCGAGATCGCCTTTGACGGCGTGCAGACGAGCTCGCGCTACCCGGGCGGCATGGCGCTCAGGTTCGCGCGGGTGAAAGGGTATCGGGAGGACAAGCGACCGGACGAGGTGGACACGATCCAGACAGTCCGTGCGATTCACGCCGGCTCCAGCGGCCAAGAACTCGAATCAGAATGAAGCCTTGAGCCGCCGGAACGACCCGTGCGGCGCGCTGCGGCGTCCTCAGTCGCCCCGATATGCCTGCATATCGGGGCTCCCTGCGTCCTTGCATCGCACTTGCCCGGGCCGCCCCGGCGACGAAGCGTCATCCTGATTCGAGTTCTGAGTAAGCTCGCGACGACACCAGCCACGTCACGGGAGGCTCGAATGACCCAGTACGGGACGCTTCGCATGTGGGCAGCATTTCTCACGTTTTTCGGCGTCCTCAGCGTCCTTGCCGCGGCCGCTGGGACGGTCATCTGGGCGATCGAGGTGGACGGGCTTTGGCAGACGCTCGGAGTGATACTGGTCGGAGCTCCCGTCTCGGTCTTTCTCGTCACGGTGCCGATTGCGCTCGCGCAGGCTTTGAGGGCACTCGCCGATGTAGGGGACACCGTCAACGCGCGCTAACGCCGGTGGCCGGTGAACATGTCCGAGGACCGACCGGTCATCTTCGCGGTCGACCCGGACCCGAAGGCGATCCAGCGAATCACCGGCGAGCTTCAACGTTACTCCGCGGACTACCGTGTCATCTGCGGCCCTTCTCCCGAGGCAGCGCTCACCCAGCTCGAGCGCATGCGCGACGCCGGGGAGCGCGTGGCAATCGTCCTCGCCGCGCGCGGCGAGCGGGGGCTCAGGGGCGAGGAGCTGCTCGCCCAGGTCTACGACCTGCATCCGTACGCGAAGCGCGCGCTCTTGATCCCGTGGGGCGGATGGGCGGACGAGGAGACCGCGGACGTCATCCGCCGGGCGATGACGCTCGGTCACATCGACTACTACGTGCTGAAGCCCTGGACCACGCCGGACGAGCTCTTCCATCGTGTCGTCTCGGAGTTCCTCCAGGAGTGGCGGCGCGCGACCGAGGGA
>JACDCN010000063.1 GCA_013817555.1 Actinomycetota bacterium | reverse complement strand
GACTTCGCCCGCCTGAGGTGGATCGAGTCGAAGATCCTCGATCTGGAGGGGACTCCCGAAGGCCCTACAGACCGCTGCTCTCATGACGACGCTGGTGGAAAGCGGGACTGCTGATCGCGTAGCGCGACGTCCATGTGGTTGCGCGTGTACTGCTCGGAGGCCTTGCGCAGCGGCTGGTAGTCCCACGGGAAGTACTCACCCCGGCGGAGCGCCTGGAACACGTGCAGCCGCGCACGCTGGCTGCGCAGGACGGCTTTCTCGAGCGCGGACGCGTCCCAGCGGCGCTCGACCTCGGCGCGGAAATCCGCGACCGTCTTCACGTGCTCGGGCTCGGCTGCGAGATTCCGCTCCTCGAGTGGATCGGCCTCGAGGTCGAACAGCTGATCCGGGTCGGGCGCGGTACTGACGAACTTCCAGCGGTCCCGGCGGAGCATGAACATCGGCGCGAGCGCACCCTCTGCGAGGTACTCGCTCGCGACCGTCGTCGCAGGATCGGCCGTCGTGCCCTCGAGGTCGGGGAGGAGCGTCCTTCCGTCCAAGGGGATGGACGCCTCGGCGGAGAGCCCAGGCCGCGCGAGGTCGCAGATCGTCGGCGCAAGATCCGCGAGCGAGACAGGCGTGCCGACGCGGTGAGGGGCGAATCGGCCCGGCGCATGGACGAGCAGCGGGACGTGCGCCGAGTGCTCGAGGAACGACATCTTGTACCAGAGCCCTCGTTCGCCGAGGAGGTCGCCGTGGTCGGAGGTGAAGAGGACCACCGTTTCGTCCGCGAAGCCGAGCGCGTCGATCGCGGCGAGCATCTCGGCAAGCTTCTCGTCCACGTAGGAAAGAGAGCTATAGAAGCCGTGTCGGGAGGAGCGGACGTGCTCTTCGCTGATCTCGAGCGAGCCCATCTGCGCCGCGTCGTACAGCCGCCGGCTGTGCGGATCGAGGTCTTCGTATGGCAAAGCCGGGATGCGGGGAAGGTCGATGTCATCGTCGTGGTACAGGTCCCAATGCCGCGGGCGGGCGACGTAGGGGTCGTGGGGATGCGTGAACGAGACACAGAGAAAGAGCGGCACGTCGCGCGCGTAGCGCGCGTGGTCGTACAGCCGTCGAATGGCGTGGAACGCCACCTCGTCGTCGTACTCGAGCTGGTTCGTGATCTCGGCGACCCCAGCCTGGGTCACAGAGGACATGTTGTGGTACCAGCGGTCGATGCGCTCGGTGCCGAGGCGCCAGTCGGGCGTCCAGCCGTAGTCGGCGGGATAGAGGTCGGTCGTCAGCCGTTCCTCGAACCCGTGCAGCTGGTCGGGGCCGACGAAATGCATCTTTCCGGAGAGACACGTGCGGTATCCCTCGAGCCGCAGCGCATGGGCGAACGTCGGCAGCGCGGACGGAAACTCCGCGCCGTTGTCGTACGCGCCGGTTCGGGACGGCAGCAAGCCCGACATGAGCGACGCGCGCGCCGGTGCACAGAGTGGGCTCGGCGTGTACGCCCAGTCGAACAGGACGCCTTCCTCGGCCAGCCGGTCGATCGTCGGCGTCCGAGTCACCGGGTGTCCATGAGCGCGCAGGAAGAGCGCCGACAGCTGGTCGGCGACGAACAGGAGGATGTTCGGCCGGTCGCGCACGCGTCTCTGACACTACCGCTGGCGTCGCTCTACGCCGGCGAGTCTCCAGCGCGATCGTGGATCTCGTTGACCGCCCTCGGCGGCCGAGAGCCTTTGAGTGCGACCTGCACCGACTCCGCCGCTCGACGGTGCACCTCCGCCTCGGCGCGCTCGCTGTACCAGGCTGCGTGCGGGGTGACGATGAGCCGCGACGTCCGGGGCGCCCTTGCAGGTGGCTCGCTGTGGAGCGTGTCGAGCGCTGCGCCCGCGAGCTGGCCGGACTCGAGTGCGGCGATCACCGCCGCCTCGTCGACGAGACCGCCGCGCGCGACGTTCACGAGATAGGCGCCCCGCGGCAACAGCGCGAGCTCGCGCGCGCCGATCAGCCCATCTGTCTCCGCGGTCAACGGCGTGTGCAACGAGACGGCGTCGCAGCTCCGCAGCAGCTCGTCGAGCGTCGCTGAGTGAGGCCCTGCAGCCGCGATCGTGTCGTCGGGCAGGAGGGCGTCGGTCGCCCAGACGTCGACCCCGAGCGCGAGTAAGCGCTCGGAGAGCGCGCGGCCGATGCGCCCGAACCCGACCACGCCGACACGGATGTCCCGTAGCCGGCGGAGCGGGCCGGCTGCCTTCGCTTCCCACCTGCCCTCGCCGACCGAGCGGTCGAGCTCGACGACGCCGCGGACGAGTGCGAGCAGGAGCGCGAGTGCGTGATCCGCCACCTCGTCGATGCAGTAGTCCGGGACGTGACAAACCCAGATCCCGCGTTGAGTCGCAGCCGTGACGTCGATGTGCTCGAAGCCGACGCTCGGCGTCGCGATGACGCGGAGCGCGGGGAGTCGGGCGAGATCGTCCGCAGTGACCGGGTCAAAGGAGATGAGGCCGACAACGTCGTCTCCCGACCATGGCGGGGTGGACGTCTCGAGCATGACATCCATGCGCGCGAGCACGGCTCGGGCGTGCTCGGACGGAGAGGAGGGGTCGCAGAGAACTCGCGCCACGGCTCGTCAGCGCCGAAGCGTCTCGTGCGCATCGCGAACCTCTGCGGTGACGCGATCCATGAGCGCTGCGGGGCCGACGGTGATCCGCACGTACCCGGGCAAGCCGAAGTCCGACCCTGGCCGGATCAGGAGGCCGCGCCCGGCGAGCCGGTCGGCAAGCTCCAGGTCGTCGACATCCACGCGGGCGAGCACGAAGTTGGCGGCTGCCGGGAGCGGCTCGGCGCCGGCCTCACGAAGTCCCCGTGAAAGCGCCTCTCGGGCTTCCGCGACCTCGCTCCGCCGCCGCTCGGCCGCGTCCGTAGCGCGGAGACAGGCACGGCCGGCGGCGAGTCCTGCGCAATTCACATTGAAGGGCTCGTCCACGACGCCGAGGTACGCGGCGAGAGCCTCGTCGACGATCGCATACCCGAGGCGCAACCCGGCGAGCCCGAAGAACTTGGAGAAGCTCCGCAGCACGACGACGGGGCGCCCGCTCTCCACGTCGCGCTCGCGGTGCGCGCGGCCGTCGGCGGGCAGGTAGTCGATGTATGCCTCGTCCACAACCGTCACGCAGCCCTCCGGCAGGGCGTCGAGAAACCCCTCCCACTCGCCGGTGCCGACGACCGAGCCGGTCGGGTTGTTCGGATCGCAGATCCAGACGACCCGCGCCTTCTTCTCGCGCGCGGCTCTCGCCATCGCATCGAGGTCTAGCGCGAGGTCTCGCAACGGGACGCGCTCGATCGTCGCGCCTCGCACCGCCGACAGCTGTGCGTAGAGCCCGTAACTCAGTGCGGGCACGACAGCATGGTCGCCCGGACCGAGAAATGCGCTCGCCAGCGAGCCGATCAGCGCCAGCGTGCCGTGGCCCGGGACGATGCGCTCCGGCACCGTGCCTGCGTAGTGCGCCACCTCCTCGCAGAATGCCCTGTTCACCTGCTCCGGGTACAGCGAGAGGTTCTCGAGCTCGTCGCGCACCGCCTCGACCACCCCCGGCAGAGGGCCGAACAGATTCTCGTTCCAGTTCAGCTTCACGGCTTCCTCGAGGCCGTGACGTGCCTGGACGTCCGCGAGCGTCTCCCCGAGGGCGAACGGCTCGAGCTTGGCGAGCGCGGGGACGACGAGGGTGCTCCAGTCGGTCACGCGCGACAACTCTAGAGTTCTCGCCGTGACGGAGACACGAGCCACAACGCGCATCGGCGGTCACGTCGTCGCGGAGAGCCTGCGCGCGCTCGGCGCCGAGGTCGTGTTCGGGCTTCCCGGCGTACACGCGCTTCCCATCTGGGAGGGCCTGCGCTCGACCGACCTCCGCGTGCTCGGCTTTCGCCAGGAGCTGAACGCGGGGTTTGCGGCCGACGGGTACGCGAGGGTCACCGGCCGCCCCGCTCCCCTCGTCGTCTCGACCGGACCGGGCGCCTTCATGACGCTCGCACCGCTGATGGAGGCCTTCATGGCATTCGTTCCCGTCGTGGTCGTCGCGACGCAGATCGACGCGGACGCGATCGGCGCGGGACGGGGCGAGCTGCACGAGACGCCCGACCAGATGGCGTCCTTTGCGCCCCTCGTCAAGTGGACAGGTCGGGCACGAAGCACCGCCGAGATTCCCGAGGTACTCGCCGAAGCCTGGCGGCGCGCGGCAACGCCGCCGCAGGGCCCGGTGTACGTGGAAATCCCCTACGACGTGTTGCGCGCGACGGCAGCGGGCTCTACTGCCGACCTGGACGGAGGCCCCCCGCCGGGACCCGTTCCGCCCGCTGCCGAGCTCGACCGGGCGGCGACGCTGCTCCGGGAGTCTGTTCTCCCGCTGGTCGTCGCCGGGGGCGGCGCCGTACGCTCGTCCGCCGGCTCTGCGTTGCTCGAGCTCGCCACCAGCCTCGATGCCCCTGTGGCTACGACCTACACGGGAAAGGGCGTCTTCCCGGAGGATCATCCGCTCGCGGTCGGAAGCGCCTGGGACGACCCCGTGCACCGGCGGCTGATCGCGGACGCCGACGTGGTCCTGTGCGTGGGCTCGTGGCTCGGTTACGAGCTGATCGACGCCTTCGGTCCGGACTTCGAAGGGGCGCTGATCCAGATCGATGCCGCCGCAGAGCGGATCGGGATCAACCGTCCTGCCGCGGTCGGGCTCGTAGGCGACGCTCGAGCGACGCTCGAGTCGCTGCTCGAGCGCCTTGGCGCGGCCGCCTCTCGCGGCGGCGCAGCCCGGGCCGCCGCAGTCCGCGAGGTGATCGCGAGCGGGTTGGCGTCACAAGCGACGACGCTCGAGCTCGATCTGCTCGAGACGATCGAAGACGTCCTTTCCGAAGACGGGGCTGCCGCCTGGGACTCGACCATCCTCGCCTACACGGCGTGCTGGTACCTGCGTGCCGCTATGCCCCGCAGGTTTCTCTACCCGGCCGGCTCGAGCACGCTCGGCTATGGCTTCCCTGCGGCACTCGGAGCGACGGCCGCGTTGCCCGAATCCCCGGTGCTGGCGATCGTCGGCGACGGAGGATTCCAGTACGGCATCGCCGAGCTCGCAACCGCCAAGCAGCACGACCTCGACGTCGCACTGCTCGTGATCGACGATCGCGGGTACGGAATCCTGCGCCAGTACCAAGACGACGCCGGCTTCGCGCGCTTCGGGGTGGAGCTGGAGCACCCCGACTTCGTCGCGCTCTCGGCTGCGTTCGGGGTCCCCGCCCGCCGCTCGTCGCCCGAGACCGTGAGAGGCGATCTCGAATGGGCACTCAGGGAGGCCGGCCCGTCCGTGGTGGTGCTCGAGGAAACGCTCACGATGCCCGAGCCCGGCCGAATGTAAAGCTGGGAAAGCAGCCTTGTTTTTCACTCCCAGCTGGAAGAGAATGGCGGCAACAGTGGCTCATCGAGGCCGCGGACTACGGCACGAGGAGGGCACGCATGACGTCGGTTGACGAAGCGCTGAGCCGCGAGGTTGAGCGTGGCATGACCCGTGAACATCTCCTTCGTCGCGCGGCGGCACTCGGGATAGTCGTCGCCGGCGGCTCGCTGGGCCCGCTCGCGGAGGCAGCGTTGGCCGAGACCCAGATCAAGCGCGGCGGCACGTTCCGGCTCGCAGTGTCCGGCGCCGGTGCGTCGGACTTCATCGACGGGCAGCACATCGTCGCGAAGTCCGACATCGCCCGTCTGATGACCGGGTGGGACCGGCTTGCGTACATCGACGAGAAGTTCAAGATCCAGCTCGAGCTCGCCGAGGAGCTGAGAGCCGAGAAGGCGAACCAGATTCTGATCCGCGTCAAGAGCGGGATCGAGTTCCACAACGGCAAGACGCTCACGGCTGACGACGTCATCTACTCCATCCGCCGGACGGCTACCACGAAGCTCGGCCTGTTCGGCAACGGGGCGTTTCAGAGTGTCGATCCGAAGCGGATGAAAAAGCTCGACAGCCGGACGGTTCGACTCTTCCTGAAGCGCGCGGACGTCACTCTGATCGAGGCGTTTGCCCAGTACTTCCAGGGCATCGTGCCGGTCGGGTACGCGCCGAAGAGCTTCCGAGGGGGGCCGCTACACACGATCGGCACGGGGCCGTTCAAGCTCAAGTCGTTCACCCCCGGCCGCCAGAGCGTCCACGTGAAAAACGAGAACTACTGGCGTGACGGGCAGCCCTACTTCGACCAGGTCGTGATCACGAACTTCCCCGACGACTCGGCGAAAGTGAACGCACTCTTGGGCGGACAGATCGACGCGATGACGGACGTCCCGTTCGCACAGGTGCCAGTCGTCAGACGGCGGAACAACCTGAAGATCTTCATCTCGCAGTCGGGCGCGTGGACGCCGCTCTGCATGGCGGTCGACCAGGCTCCTTTCACGGACGTTCGGGTGCGGCGCGCGTTCAGGTTGCTCGCCAACCGCCCGCAGATGGTCGCCCAGGGGCTTTCCGGGGCCGGCCGGATTGCGAACGACATCTACTCGCCGTTCGATCCCGCCTACGCCGGCGACGACTTCCCGCAGCGAAAGTACGATCCGGAGCAAGCAAGGTCGCTGCTCAAGGCGGCAAATCAGGAGAACCTCACGATCGACCTCATCACGTCCCCGGCCGATACGGGCATGGTCGAGGGTGCGACGATCTTCGCCGAGAATGCGAGAGCGGGGGGCGTGCGGGTCAACGTCAAGAACGTTCCCGGCGGTGAGCTCTACGGGCCGCAGTACCTCAAGTGGACGTTCTCGGCGGACTACTGGGGCACGCGCAGCTACCTGCCGCAGGCCGCTTTCGGCAGCTTGGCTGGAGCCGCTTTCAACGAGACGCACTGGGACAAGTACCCGAACTACCCCCGCTTCGCCCGGCTGTACAGGCAGGCGGTAGCGACGGTCGACGCGAAGAAGCGCGCGCAGATCATCCGCGATATGCAGAAGATGGAGTACGACGATGGCGGCCACATCATCTGGGGCTTCAAGAATCTGACGGACGCCCACTCGACGAAGGTCGGGGGATTCAAGGTGGACCGTGGGACGCTGAACCTCAACAAGTACGGGAACGGCTTCCGCACGATCTACTTCGTCTAGTCGGACCAACCGGGCCGGGGCGGTTTGCCGCCTCGGCCCTCTTCTTCTCGGGAGGGCGCAGTGACTCTCTGGCGAGGCATCCCCGGCTTCATCGTTCGGCGCCTCCTGCTCAGCGTGCTCACGCTCTTCGTCGTCTCGGTGATCATCTTCGCGGCGACGCAGGCCTTGCCCGGGGACGCCGCGCGCTCGATCCTGGGCCGGGGTGCGACACCGGAGGCGTTGGAAAACCTGAGGCTCGAGCTGGGACTGAACGAGCCCGCGGTTCAGCAGTACCTCTACTGGATCGGCGACTTCCTGACAGGCGATCTCGGGATCTCCCTCGCCGCCAACATCCCGGTCACGGAACTGCTGAGCGACCGGATCCTCTACTCCTCGTTCCTCATGCTGGTCGCCGCCCTCGTCAGCATCCCGCTCGGCATCGTCATCGGCGCGGTCAGCGCGCGGCGGCGAGACAGTGCGTTCGACCACACGATGTCGATGACGACACTCGGCCTCGCCGCGCTGCCCGAGTTCGTAGTCGGGCTCACGCTCGTCGTGCTCTTCTCGACCACGATCTTCCAGTGGCTCCCCGGTGTCGTTGTCACCGAGCCCGGCGTAGGGCCGTGGCACTATCCGAAGGAGCTGATCCTTCCGACGGCGACCCTCGTCATCGCTGTCGTGCCGTACACCGCGCGCATCATGCGCGCCTCGATGGTCGAGATCCTCGAGTCCGACTACGTCGAGATGGCTCGGCTCAAGGGCCTCCCTGAGCGCCTCGTTCTCTGGCGTCACGCGGTGCCGAACGGGTTGGCGCCGACCTTCCAGGTCGCGGCGCTCAACCTCGCCTATCTCGCAGGAGGCATCGTCGTCGTCGAGACCGTCTTCAACTACCCCGGGATCGGCCTGGCGCTTGTCGAGGCCGTGCAGTCACGCGACATGCCCGTCGTCCAGGCTCTTGCGTTGCTCATCGCCGGGCTCTATGTCGTCCTCAATATGCTCGCCGACATCGCGACGATCCTGGTCAGCCCGCGCCTCAGGACGTCCCTCACGGCTCGATGAGCAACGCTCGCCTTCGGCTCGCGTTCGCGAGGGAAACCATGTTTCCCCACGTCTTTCCGCGACTGGAGTTCGCACGAGCGAACTCCAGTCTTGCGAGAGCGGCGCGTGCTCCCTTCTTCTCGAGAGCGTGGGGAACCTCCCGGTTCCCCACACCCCTCCACGCTCATGGGCCAACGGAGATTGGCCTATGAGCGAGGCAGGCGCAGCGGCAACCGCGGTCGCGATACCGCCGCCGGCACGACGCCGCCGGCCGTGGTTCGCCCTGCTTGCGGGCGCGTGGCATCAGGGTCGCACGAAGGTGGGTCTGCTCCTCCTCCTACTTCTGGGCGGAAGCGCGCTCCTCGGCCCGTACTTCGCCCCGTATTCGCCGACGGAGTTCGTCGCCCCGCCATTCTCCACGCCCTCGGACTTCGGTTGGTTCGGAGCCGACCTCCTTGGCCGGGACGTTCTCAGCAGGTTCCTCTGGGGCGGTCGCACCGTGCTGGCACTTTCGACGTTGGCCACGCTGATGGGCATGATCCTGGGGACCGCGATCGGCCTCATCGCCGCCTACTCGCGTGGCGTTCTCGACGACGTGCTGATGCGGGCGATGGACGTTCTCCTCTCTTTTCCGCAGATCGTGTTCGCGCTCGTCCTCGCCGCGACCGTGGGTCCGAAGCTTTGGCTGCTCGTGCTCGCCGTCGGAATCACCACGACTCCACGTGTCGCCCGCATCGCGCGCGGGGCAGCCGTCGAGGTCGTGGAGCGCGACTTCATCCGTGCCGCCGAGGCGATCGGCGAGCCGCGGCGCCGTATCCTGCTCGGCGACGTGCTGCCGAACATCACGGGGCCGCTCGTCGTCGAGGCGAGCCTGCGGCTCTCGTTCAACATCGCCGTCGTCGCAGGTCTCAGCTTCCTCGGCTTCGGGATCCAACCGCCGAACGCCGACTGGGGCCTGATGATCAACGAGAACAAGAACGGTCTGACCATCCAGCCCTGGCCGGTGATCCTGCCCGTCGCCGCGATCGGCCTGCTCACGATCGCCACGAGCCTCATCGGCGACGGACTCTCGAGATCTGTCGCGGGAATCGACCGCGGAGGCCGGGCGAAGGAGTGAATAGCGCGCTCGCACTCGAGGTGGAGGGGCTCCGCGTCGAGTTGGACGGCACTCGCGTCGACATCATCGACGAGGTGTCGTTCAGCGTCCCCGCCGGGCACGTGCTCGGGCTCGTCGGCGAATCGGGGTCGGGGAAGACGACCGCGGGTCTCGCAGTCCTCGGCCACACGCGCCGAGGCGCGCGCATAGCCGCCGGAGAGGTGCGGA
>JACDCN010000303.1 GCA_013817555.1 Actinomycetota bacterium | reverse complement strand
CGAGTTTCCGGCGTAGGGCTCGAGCACGCGATGCGAGTCTCCGGCGTCGCTCGAACGCTGAACGGTGAGGTGGTCGAGCTCGCGAGCGAGGCGCCGCAAGATCTCAGGCGTCCGGTCGTTCGAGAGCTGATCGACGGCGTAGATGCGATCGCAGAACGCCGCGACGTTCCGGATGGCGCGTTCGACGAAGACGTCCTCGTTGTGGACGAGGACGATCCCGACGAACTGCACGATCAAGCCTCCGTGGTCGTCCACTCGAGCAACGGGCGAACGACGCCGCGCCACTGCCCGGTGAACGTGCCGCGCGAGGAGTCGCCCTCGCCCGGATCCTGGACGTGGAAGGAGACCGCCTCCCACACACTCGCGTGATGATGGAGCTTCGGCGAGTCGATGGAGCAGATCGCGGGGTCCACGGTCACGAGCCCCTCGTTGAGGTAATTCGCCGGGATCCATGCCGTTGCGACGTAGTCACCGGGCGGCGACGGCTCATACCAACGGGGATCGACGTCCATCGCGTTGAAGGCGATCTGACCTCCCGCGACGACCTTGATCTTCGGAAGCACCGGCGCACCGTCTTCGAGCACCGTGAAACCGATCTCGATCCCGACGGGCTCGCGAACGTCCACGTAGTCGATCGTCGACCCGTCGGCGCCGACGACGCGAGCAGAGCGGAGTCGGACGAGCTCGTCTCCCGGTGCGCTCTCGAGGTCTGGCCAGGTCCTGCTCGAGCCGGCGCCCGCAGCCGTCTGGAGGTAGTGAGCGACGACTTCCTCGCTCGGGCCGTCGCGGACGATGCGCCCTTCTTCGAGCAGGATCGCCCGGTCGCAGAGCTGCGCAACGGCCTGCAGCTGATGCGAGACGAACACCACCGTGCGTCCGGTCGAGCCAATGTCTTCCATCCGGCCGAGACAGCGGGCCTGGAACTCGGCGTCGCCGACGCTCAACACCTCGTCCACGAGCATGATCTCCGGCTCGAAGTGCGCGGCCACCGAGAACGCGAGCCGTACATGCATGCCGCTCGAGTAGCGCTTGACCGGCGTGTCGAGGAACTTCTCCACCCCCGAGAACTCGGCGATCTCGGGGAGCTTCGCCTGGATCTCCTTTCGCTTCATCCCGAGGATCGCGCCGTTCAGGTACACGTTCTCGCGCCCGGTCAGCTCCGGATGGAAGCCGGTTCCGACCTCGAGCAAGCTCCCCACGCGGCCACGGATCTCCGCCCGACCATGCGTGGGGGTCGTGATCCGGGTCAGCACCTTGAGGAGCGTCGACTTCCCGGCGCCGTTTCGGCCGATGACTCCGAGCGCTTGGCCCTCCTCGAGGCTGAACGAGACGTCTCGCAGTGCCCAGATCTCGTCGTAGCCCGAACGTCGCTCCTTACCCGTCAACCGCTTCGAGGCATGGGAGAGTGACTCTCGCAGAGTCCCGTACGCCGCCTGCAGCTCGCCGATCCGGTAGCGCTTGGAGAGCCCCTCGGCCTGGATCGCTACCGGCATCAGATCGTGTCCGCGAAGCGTGGCTCGGACGAGCGAAAGACGAAGAGGCCTGCGAGGAACAGAACGAGCGCCACCGCGACGCCAATTGCGGTCTGACCGAGATCCGGCGCGCTGGCGTCGAGCACCGCCCACCGTAGCCCGGCGATGACGGCGGTCATCGGGTTGAACGCGAGGATCCACTGCCACTTCCTGGGGATCTCCTCGACCGCGTACATGACTCCGGAAAGCAGCGGCAGGACCTGGAGAAAGACCGGGATCATGTAGCGAACGTCGCGGTACCGGACGTTGAGCGCGGACAGAAAGAAACCGGCACCGAGCGCGGTCATGAAAGCCAGACCGAGGAATGCCGGCGCGAGCAGGACCTCCGTCCCCCCCGGCCATGTCTCGTAGTTCCACATCAGCGCGACGAGGACGGGCAAGCCGACGATCAGGTCGACCATCGGCACGATCACGGCGGCCAGCGGGAGGAGCGCGCGCGGAAAGTACACCTTGGTGACGAGCTGGAGGTTTCCGGCGAGGCTCAGGCTCGAACCCGTCAACGACGACGCGAAGTACTGCATCGGCAGGACGCCTCCGATCACGAGAACCGGGTAGGACACCTCCCCCGCGGGGAAGTTCGCAAACTTGCCGAAGACGATGATGTAGACGACCGCCGTGAAGATCGGGACGAGGATCGCCCAGGCGATGCCGAGGAACGTCTGCTTGTAGCGCACCACGACGTCCCGCCAGACCAGCGTCTGGAGCAGCTCGCGGAAGTGCCAGAGCTCCGCCACGTCGAGGTGCGGCATGCGAGACGCCGGCTTGATGACGACCGTGCGGTCGACGCGGAAGTCCGCCTCCGAGACGGACGGCACCGGGGTGGCGGCCGCCTCCCTCGGTTCGAGCTTGCTCGAGCTCACCGTGGCGATGCTAGCCAGCGGCGAGGACCGACAGTGGATTCGGTCCTGGCCGCTGGAGGAGGATCCCGGGTTGCAGATCCGTCAGCCGCATCCCGGCGAGAGCTGTCGTCGACACCGGCGTGGGTCTCTGCGCCCGATAGACGAACAGAAGGTAGGTGGACGTGCGCTCCGCGTCGACAAGCCTGAACCCGCTCGGCGGAGCGGGTGGTTCGACATCCGGGGGCTCGACGGGGCCGCCGGAGAAGCCACCTTCGGTGGCCAGCCCGAGAACTGCGATCTCGCGTACCGCCGGCGCCTCGACCCGAGCCTCGTCCAGTTTCGGGAGGTACGGGCTCCAGAGCGAGCGGCTCATAAAAGGGGTCACGACGATGGCGCGCTCCGCGCCGGGCATCGCAAGCCGCGCTGCGGCACCGCGCCAGTCGGTGCGCCCGTAGCGCGCATCGAG
>JACDCN010000302.1 GCA_013817555.1 Actinomycetota bacterium | reverse complement strand
CTACCAGAACCGCCGCCCTGACTACCTCGCCGCCTGGTGGAACGTGGTCAACTGGGCCGCGGTCGCCCGCCGCTACGAGGAGGCGCGCGGCTCGTGATGCTCCTACAGCGAGGGGGAGCGCCCGGGCTCCCCCTCGCGCCGTCATGCGCGCCTTGGTGCCCGCACCCGCACCTTCCTTCGGCCGTGTGCGCTTACTCGAACGTGACGCGCCGGTCCGATAGAAGCGCCGCATCGATCGCGTTGGCGGCCGACAGCGCCCGCGGCGAGGAGTGCGAGGCCTGTCAGTGATCGTCTCGACGCTCGGCTTCCCCCGCATCGGCCCACGCCGCGAGCTCAAACACAGCCTCGAGCGCTACTGGGCCGGCGAGATCGACCAGGCGGCGCTGCAGGAAGATGCGCTGGCGCTTCGCGCGGCCGCTTGGGCACGCCAGCACGGCCTCGGAGTCACCCACCTCCCGAGCAACGACTTCTCCCTCTACGACCACGTCCTCGACACCGCAGCGATGGTCGGGGCGATCCCGGAACGCTACGGCTGGGATGGTGGGCCGGTCGGGCTCGACACCTACTTCGCGCTTGCCCGCGGCACGGCCGGGTTGCCAGCGCTCGAGATGACGAAGTGGTTCGACACAAACTACCACTACCTCGTCCCCGAGCTCGCGCCCGATCAGGAGTTCACGCTCGCGACGACGAAACCGCTCGACGAGTACCTGGAAGCGAAGAGCCTCGGCTTCCAGACGCGCCCGGTGCTGCTCGGACCCGTCACGTTCCTGCTGCTCGCAAAATCGAGCAACGGCCACAGCGACGGCATCCGCATGCTCGCCGGCCTGCTGCCGGTCTACGCCGAGTTGCTGCGCCGGCTGGAAGCGGCCGGCGCCGACTGGGTGCAGATCGACGAGCCCTGTCTGGTGCTCGACCTCGACGACCGCGCCCGGTCCGCATTCCGTCTCGCCTACGCGGCGCTCGCCGAGGCATCCGCCGTGAAGCTTCTGCTCACGACCTACTTCGGCGCGCTCGGCGCCAACCTCGACACGACCCTCGAGCTCCCCGTCGCCGGCCTGCACCTCGACCTCGCCCGCGCTCCGGGCCAGCTCGCCGACGTCCTCGAAAAGGCACCGGCGGAGCTTGCGCTCTCGCTCGGGATCATCGACGGCCGAAACGTCTGGCGCACCGATCTCACCGCTGCGCTCACCAGACTCGAACCCGTTCTCCAGAAGCGCGGGGACGAGGGGTTGATGCTCGGCCCGTCCTGCTCGCTGCTCCCCGTTCCGGTCGATCTCGCGATCGAGACTGGCATCGACGACGAGCTACGCAGCTGGCTCGCCTTCGCGATCCAGAAGATCGAGGAGCTGGCCATCCTCGGTCGCGGCCTCACCGACGGCCGCGAAGCGGTGGCGGAAGAGCTTGCCCGCTCCGACGCCGCAGCCGCAGCGAGACGCTCATCTCCCCGGATCCACTCGGACGCCGGCACGGCACGACTGAAGGCCGTGACCCCCGAACAAACCAAGCGGCCCAACCCCTACCCGGTCCGGCGCGAGGCGCAGCAGGCCACGCTGGCACTGCCGTCGCTTCCCACGACGACGATCGGCTCGCTCCCGCAAACGGCAGAGATCCGAAGCGCCCGAGCCGCGTTCACGAGCGGGAAGGCGACAGTCGAGGAGTACGAATCGTTCCTTCGCAACGAAACCGAGCACGCTGTTCGCTGGCAGGAAGAGATCGGCCTCGACGTGCTCGTCCACGGCGAGTTCGAACGCAACGACATGGTCCAGTACTTCGCAGAACAACTCGACGGCTACGCATTCACCCAAGCAGGCTGGGTTCAAAGCTACGGCTCCCGCTGCGTCCGCCCGCCGATCATCCTCGGCGACATCTCCCGCCCGAAGCCGATGACCGTCGCCTGGGCGAGCTACGCGCAATCGCTGACCGACCGGCCGATGAAGGGGATGCTCACCGGGCCGGTGACGATGCTGCAGTGGTCGTTCGTCCGCGACGACCTCCCACGCGAGACCGTCTGCCGCCAACTCGCGCTCGCGCTCCGAGACGAAGTCCGCGATCTCGAAGCAGCTGGCATCCGTGTCATCCAGATCGATGAGCCAGCACTACGGGAAGGACTCCCGCTCCGCGCCGCCGACCGGCCCGACTACCTCGCCTGGGCCGTCGAGTGCTTCCGCCTCGCCTCGTCGGGCGTCGCAGACGAAACCCAGATCCACACCCACATGTGCTACTCCGACTTCAACGACATCATCGAAGCCATCGGCGCGCTCGACGCCGACGTGATCTCGGTCGAAAGCGCCCGCTCACACATGGAACTCCTCGACGCCTTCGAGACCTACCACTACCCAAACCAGATCGGCCCCGGCGTCTACGACATCCACTCGCCCCGCGTTCCAACAGCCGAAGAGATGCGCGACCTGATCCTCGAAGCGGCCAAACGCATCCCGGCCAACCAGCTCTGGGTCAACCCCGACTGCGGCCTCAAGACCCGAAGCTGGTACGAAGTCAAACCAGCAGTCGCCAACCTCGTCGAAGCCGCCGCAGAAGCACGCACCCAGCTCGCCTAGGAACGATCCCACCCACAGCTAGGCTCTCCCTGCCGCGACGCGGATGGCCTGCTCCGATCTGCATGTCCGTCTGGAAGTAGCGCTGGGCTGTGAGGATGCGGTGCCCGAGGCCTGTGATCCGAAACGGCGAGCGAGCTCGACTGCCACCGCTGCTGTCGCAGTTTGGCGGAAAGGCGACAACGACCCCAAGCTTGATCCTGGATTCGATGGTCGTAGGACCCCACTGGCATGGTCGCTCCGCCGGACGGAGCCGGGCCTACTCCCAGACCGGCGAAGGCTGCGCCTGC
>JACDCN010000062.1 GCA_013817555.1 Actinomycetota bacterium | reverse complement strand
TGGTCGTGACCGTCCTCGGCTGCGCGTCAACTCCCGATCAAGCATCTAGATGGCGACGCGTCGGGACGCGCGGGTTTGGCTTGCCCTGGTCACGGTCTACATCGTCTGGGGCTCGACCTTCATCGCACTCGCGATTGCTGTGCGCGACCTCCCGCCGCTGCTCGCGATGTCCACTCGGCACCTCCTCGCGGGTACTGCGCTCTTGGCGTTCGCCTTGCCCCGTGGCGACCGTGGAGGAGATCGGATCGGCTGGGCGCAGGTGCGTGCAGGCCTCGTCTTCGGGGGCTTCCTCTTTCTCCTCAGCCACGGCGGGCTGGCGTGGGCACAGCAGACCGTTCCCGCAGGGGTGGCGGCGCTGCTCGCCGGAAGCATTCCGATCTGGATGGCGCTCATCGACCGGGTGGCCTTCGGGCGGAGGCTGCACTCGTCCGCGTACGCGGGCTTCGTACTCGGCTTCGTCGGGCTCGCGTTCCTGGTCGACCCGTTCGGAGAAGGATCCGTCGACCGGCTGGGCGCGGTCGTCGTTATCCTCGGCGCTCTCGCCTGGGCTGCGGGCTCGCTCTACTCGCGCGGCGCCGCGTTGCCCAAGCGTCCGCTGGTCGCAGCCGGGCTCGGATCGCTTTGCGGCGGTGTCCTGCTCTTCGTCGCCTCGAGCGCGACCGGAGAGCTGGGCGAGGCGCGGTTCACGCTGGACGCTCTGCTCGCGGTCGGCTACCTCATCGTCATCGGGACCTTCGTCGGGTTCACTGCATATGTGTGGCTGCTCCGTGTCGCCCCGATCTCGCTCGTCGCCACGTACGCCTACGTGAACCCGATCGTCGCGGTCTTCCTCGGCTGGATACTCCTCGGGGAGGAGATCACGCTGCAGATGGCGATTGCGGGCTCGGCGGTGGTGGTTGCCGTTGCGCTGATCGTGCGGGCGAGCGGCACTGCGCTCGAGCCCGGGCGTGGCGTGCTGAGACGGGGACGGCCGGTCCCCGTCGAATCGAGCGCCTAGCCGAACGGCCTCAGCCGCCGATGTACGACATCTCGACCTTGCGCAGGCGGCCGGTTTCCTGGGTGCGGAGCTCCGAATAGCGATCGGTGCGGCGCTCCCAGACGGCGCGGATCGTGTCCTCGACCTCCGTGTCGCCCGCGCCGGAGCGCAGGATCGCTCGCAGGTCGTGGCCGCGCAGCGCGAAGAGACAGGTGTAGAGCTTCCCGTCCGCCGAGATGCGCGCGCGGGTGCAGTCACCGCAGAAGGGCTGGGTCACCGAGGCGATGACGCCGATCTCGCCGGCTCCGTCCCGATACCGATAGCGCTCCGCGACCTCGCCTCGATATGAGGCCTCTAGAGGCTCGAGCGGGAACTCGGCGCCGATCGAAGCGACGATCTCGGCCGCCGGCACGACGTCGTCCGTGCGCCAGCCGTTCGTGGCGCCGACGTCCATGTACTCGATGAAGCGCACGGGATGTCCTGTTCCACGGAAGCGCCTCGCGATGTCGAGGACGGAGCCGTCGTTCAGGCCGCGCTTGACGACGACGTTCACCTTCACCGGCAGTCCTGCTTCGGCCGCCGCGTCGATGCCAGCGAGCACGCGCGCGACTGGAAAGTCGACATCGTTCATGGCCCGGAAGACTTCGTCGTCGAGCGAGTCGAGGCTGACCGTGACGCGCGTAAGCCCCGCGTCCGCGAGCGCCTGCGCTTTCTGGGCGAGCAGCGCGGCGTTCGTGGTCAGCGTGAGGTCGAGATCGCCGATTGCGGCGAGGCGTTCGATTAGCACCTCCAGATCCCGTCGGAGCAGTGGCTCTCCGCCGGTGATGCGGAGCTTCTGCACGCCGAGGCCGACGAAGACGCGAGCGACGCGCTCGATCTCCTCGAAGCTCAGGAGCTCGCGTCGGGGGAGGAAGCGGTAGTCGCGGCCGAATACCTCCTTCGGCATGCAGTAGACGCACCGGAAGTTGCAACGGTCGGTGACCGAGATGCGGAGGTCGCGGAGCGGGCGCGCGAGCGTGTCGAGGACTTCCACCGGGGACAGGGTAGACGTTGGGTCGCCGTTTACGGCGATCTAGAAACGGGGAAGCTCGCGTCGATCAAACCTCCCCGAAAGGAGAAACCGTGGATTCGGACCGCATCGAAGGAAAGGCCAAGGAAGTCGAGGGCACGATCACGGGCGATGAGAGCCGTGAGGCCGAGGGCAAGGCCCAGGGCAACTGGGGCGAGACCAAGGACAAAGCCGACGACGCCTGGGACGGGGCCAAGGACAAGGCCGACGACGCCTGGGAGGGTGTGAAGGACAAGGTCGGCGACGTCCTCGACGGCGACGACGACGCGAAGGAGTCGGAGGCCGAGCGCCTGTAGGAGAGCGCTCTTGCTTTTGTCCGAGAGGCGTCCGCTTGGGCGCCTCTCGCGTTTGACGGCAGGTCGGCCACGCGGGTCAGCGGTCTGCACGAGAATCGCGTCATGGCCGCGATCGACCGGTTCCTCCGCGAGTGGGACGTCAACGAGGTGCACGAGGTCGTGCTGGACGTTCCCCCGATCCAGGCGCTCGCCGCAGCGCTCGCCTCTCCCGCTGCGCCTGGCTTGGTGCGCGTGCTGCTCCGGCTGCGCGGTCTGAGGGCAGCGGGCTCGGTCGAGGACCTCCTTCTCGGGATGGGGTTCGAGCTCCTTGCCGAGGAGCCCGGCGAGGCCGTCTTCGGCGCGTCGGGCAAGCCCTGGCGTCCGGGAGGCGCGATCTCATCCTTCGGCGATGCCCCCGCGGGCAGCGTGCGGATCGTTGTCAACTTCCTTGCGGTGGCGCGCTCCGACGGTCGCACTCGCCTCTCCACCGAAACGAGGGTGGCGGCGCTCGACGGCGGCGCTCGTCGCGCTTTCCGCCGCTACTGGCGCCTCGTGGGTCCTTTTTCGGCTCTGATCAGGCGGCGTTGGCTCGCCGCGGTGCGTCGATCTGCCGCAGTGCGCGAGTGACCCAGCACCGCGCGCTTCCGCTGGTGGCCATCGTCGGCGTCACGGCCGTCTGGGGCCTCACCTTCGTGCAGGTGCAAGACGCACTCGCTCTCTATCCCCTTTTTGCCTTCCTCGCGGTGCGTTTCGCAATCTCCTCGGTGGCGCTCGCGCCGTTCGCATGGAGCTCGCTGCGGGCACTGCCGCGGGAAGGCGTCGTCGCCGGCATCGGCGTGGGCGCGCTGCTAGCCGCCGCGTACGGATTTCAGACAGCGGGGCTCGAGCTCACCACCGTGTCCAGCACCGGGTTCATCACGGGCCTCTACGTCGTGTTCACCCCGTTCATCGCTCTCGTCCTCTTCAGGACGTCGGTGCCTCGTGTCGTCTGGATCGGTGTGGCGTGCGCGGTGGCTGGACTTCTGCTCCTGAACGGCGCCCCTGGTGGCTCGGCGCTCGGGAACGCGCTCGTGCTGGCGAGCGCCCTCGCGGCAGCGATGCAGATCGCCGCCATGGAGCGGTATGCGCCGCGTTACGACCCACGTGCCCTCACGTTCCTGCAGATGGCCACATGCTTCGTCGGGTTCACGGCCATCGCGGTGGTGCTCGGCGAGGTCGAGATCCCTCGTGGATGGACGGTTTGGGGAGCATTGCTCGTCACGGGGGTCTTCGCGGGAGCGCTTGGCTACCTCATCGCGACCTGGGTGCAGGCGCGTACGACGGCCGCCCGTGCCGCGCTTCTCTTCACGCTCGAGGCCCCGTTCGCCGCGCTCTTCGGCGTCCTTCTGGCGGACGAGGTGTTGGGCTGGCCGGGCTGGCTCGGCTGTGCCGTGCTGATGGCCGGCATCGTCGTCTCCGAGCCCGCGGCGTCCGCTGCCCTGCGTCGGTTCCTCCCTCGAGGCCGCTGAACGATGGACGCGGTCCTCCTCGCGGTCACGTCTGCGCTCCTGTTCGGAGCGATGACTGTCGCGATCCAGCTCGCGCTTGGCCGTGGGGCAGGCGCGAAGGCCGGGGCGCTCTTCACGGTGCTCGCTGCCATCGTCGTCACCGTTCCGTTCACGATCGCGGAGGGGGCCGAGATCACCGAGCTCTGGCCGTTCCTGTTCGCAGGGCTTCTGAGCCCGGGCCTGTCGCAGCTTCTTTTCACGCTCGCGGTGCGCGAGGCCGGTCCTTCGCGGACGTCGGTCGTCGTCGGCACGGCGCCGCTCTTCTCGGTCGCGATCGCGCTCGTCTTCCTGGACGAAATACTCGAGGCTGGCCTCGTCGTCGGCGCGGTGGTCATCGTCGGCGGAGGGTTTCTGCTCATCGGCGAGCGGGACCGCCCTGAGCACGTGCGCGTGCTTGGACTCGCACTGGCGCTCATCGCGACGGTCGTGTTCGCCGCGCGCGACAACTTCGTGCGGTGGCTCGCGATCGACACCGACGTCGCGCCGGGGCCAGCCGCGACCGCCACCCTGTCCGCGGGTGCGGCGCTGATCGCCGTGTACGTCATCGCAACCCGAGCGCCGCTTCGGGCGAGCGATGCGCGTGCGTTCGTCCCTGCCGGTCTTCTCTTTGGGCTCTCGTACGTCTGCCTCTTCGAGGCGTATTACCGCGGGCCGGTTACGGTCGTGTCGCCGCTCGTCGCCACCGAGTCGTTGTGGGGAGTCGTGCTATCGGCAGCGGTGCTTGGGAAGTCGGAGCGAGTCGGCGTACGCCTCGCGGCGGGCGCGGTTCTCATGGTCTGCGGAGGTGTTCTGATCGGTGTGTTTCGCTGAACTCTTGATCTGCTACGGTAAGACTCAGATTTTCTGCAGTTCTCACTACTCAAGGAGATTTTACCCATGGCCAAGACCATCGGAATCGACCTCGGCACGACCAACTCCTGTATGGCAGTGCTCGAAGGATCCGAGCCCACTGTCATCCCGAACGCCGAGGGCGGTCGCACGACGCCGTCCGTCGTCGCCTTCGGGCGGGACGGCCAGCGGCTCGTCGGCGCGCCCGCGAAGCGCCAGCAGGTAACCAATCCGACCAACACGATCTTCTCGATCAAGCGGTTCGTGGGCCGCAAGCACGACGAGGTCTCGGAGGAGATGAAGATCGTCCCCTACGAGGTCGTCCAGGGCGCGAACGGCGATGTTCGGGTCAAGGCGGAGGGCAAGGAGTACGCGCCGCCGGAGATCTCCGCGATGATCCTCCAGAAGCTGAAGGCCGACGCCGAGGCGTACCTCGGCGACACGGTCACCGACGCGGTCGTCACCGTCCCGGCTTACTTCAACAACGCACAGCGCGAAGCCACGAAGGACGCCGGCAAGATCGCCGGGCTCAACGTTCTCCGCATCATCAACGAGCCGACCGCGGCCGCGCTCGCGTACGGCCTCGACAAGGAAGGCGTGGAGCAGACGATCCTCGTCTTCGATCTGGGTGGCGGCACGTTCGACGTGTCGGTGCTCGAGCTCGGCGACGGCGTTTTCGAGGTCAAGGCCACGAACGGCGACAACCATCTCGGCGGCGACAACTTCGACAAGGCCGTCGTCGACTGGATGATCGCGGAGTTCAAGCGCGACCAGGGCATCGACCTCGGGCAGGACCCCATGGCGCTCCAGCGGCTGTACGAGGCAGGAGAGAAGGCGAAGATCGAGCTCTCCTCGACGATGACGACGCAGATCAACCTGCCCTTCATCACCGCCACCCCGGAGGGCCCGAAGCACCTCGATCTCCAGCTCACCCGCGCGAAGCTGAACGAGCTCGCGCACGACCTGCTCGAGCGGACGGTCGAGCCGACGAAGCAGGCGATATTGGACGCGGGTCTCACGGCAGCCGACATCGAGCACGTGATCCTCGTCGGCGGCATGACCCGCATGCCTGCCGTCCAGGAGAAGGTCAAGGAGCTGATCGGCAAGGAGCCGCACAAGGGCGTCAACCCGGACGAGGTCGTGGCGGTCGGCGCGGCGATCCAGGCCGGAGTGCTCAAGGGCGAGGTCAAGGATGTTCTGCTCCTCGACGTGACGCCGCTCTCGCTCGGGATCGAGACGATGGGTGGCGTGTTCACCAAGCTCATCGAGCGAAACACCACCATCCCCACTCGCAAGTCAGAGACGTTCACGACCGCGCAGGACAACCAGCCGTCCGTAGAGATCCACGTCGGCCAGGGCGAGTCCGAGATGATCTCCTTCAACAAGACCCTGGGCAAGTTCCAGCTCGTCGGAATCCCGCCGGCGATGCGTGGCATGCCGCAGATCGAGGTTTCCTTCGACATCGACGCCAACGGCATCATCAACGTCTCCGCCAAGGATCTCGGCACGGGCAACGAGCAGCAGATCCGCATCGAGGGCGGCTCGGGACTAAGCGGCGACGAGGTCGAGCGGATGATCAAGGACGCCGAGTCGCACGCGGGCGAGGCGCACCAGCTGCGCGAGCTCGCGGACGCCCGGAATGCCGGAGAGCAGCTCGCCTACCAGGCCGAGCGCACGCTCTCCGAGCACCGCGATAAGGTCGACGAGGCTACTGGGTCCACGATCGAAGGGCGGATCATGGAGCTCCGACAGGCGGTCGAGGGCTCGGACGTAGCCGATATCCAGGCGAAGTCCCAGGCGCTCGACGAGGCATCTCGCTCGCTCGCGGACGCGATCTACGCGCAGGCATCCGCGTCGCAGACCTCGCAGGCGCAGGCATCCGGAAATGGCAGCGGAGGCGAGGACGAGGTTGTCGAAGACGCGGACTACGAGGTCATCGACGAGGAGGAGGAGGCGAAGACCTCGTGACGCGACCGGGTAAGCAGACGCTCGAGGACGGCGAGGTCATCGAGACCGAGGACATCAAGCCAAGTGACACAAGTGACACAGTGTCACAAGGGGTCTCCGACCTGGAGTCGATCTTGACCGACGCCGAGACGAAGCGGGACGAATACCTCGCTGACCTCCAGCGGGTGGCGGCCGAGTTCGAGAACTACCGCAAGCGGGCGGCACGCGACCAGGAACGCCTTGTCGCGCATGCCAACGAGCGGCTCGTGCGGGAGCTCCTCCCCGTGCTCGATGACCTGGAGCGGGCGCTTCAGGCGGCCGAGCGCCACGAGGAGGCGACGCTCGTCGACGGCGTGAAGCTGGTCGAGCAGTCGCTCCGGAAGGCGCTCGTCAAAGAGGGGTTGACCGAGATCGAGACGGCAGGGCCGTTCGACCCGCACGTGCACGAGGCAATGCTCGCGCAGCCGGGAGACGGCGCCGAGTCGGGCTCGGTGCTCGAGGTCGTCCAGCGCGGGTACCGCATCGGCGACAAGATCGTGCGGCCCGCCAGGGTGATCGTCGCGGAGTAGCCGGCCAATGGCCAGCCCATACGAGGTGCTAGGCGTCCCGAAGGGGGCGTCCGACGACGACGTCAAGAAGGCGTATCGCAAGCTGGCGCGCCAGTACCACCCGGACCGCAATCCGGGAGACAACGGCGCGGAGGAGAAGTTCAAGGAGGTGCAGACGGCCTACGACGTGCTCTCCGATGCGGAAAAGCGCAGCGCGTACGACCGGTTCGGCGCAGCGGGAGGACGAGGATTTCCCGGCGGTGGCGGCGCCGGCGGCGCGCGCTTCGAGGAGTTCGATCTCGGCAACCTCAGCGATCTCTTCGGCGGCATGTTCGGTGGCGGCGGCGCGCGTCGCGGAGGGGCTCGCAGGCCCGCGCGCGGTGATGACCTTGAGACACGCGTTCGCATCTCTTTCGAGGACTCCCTGGAGGGCGCGCAGGTGCGGATCCCCGTCGAGGCGGACAGCGTCTGCTCCGTCTGCCACGGAACCGGCGGGGAGCCGGGCACCTCGCCGGTCGTCTGCCCGCAGTGCGCAGGGCGCGGGGTCGTCTCGGACGCTCAGGGCCTCTTCGCGTTCTCGCAGCCGTGTCCGCGCTGCCAGGGCAACGGGACGATCGTCGAGAAGCCGTGCAAGAACTGCCGCGGCTCCGGCCGTGAGCGCTCGACGAAGCGCTACGCCGTCAGGATTCCGGCCGGCGCCAAGAACGGCACGCGCGTCCGGCTCAAGGGCAAGGGCGAGGCAGGGCTGAACGGGGGCCCGGCAGGCGATCTCCACGTGGTCGTCGAGGTGGCGCCTTCGTCGCTCTACGAGCGACGTGGCTCCGACCTCGTGCTCGAGGTCCCGGTGACGTACGCAGAGGCGGCGCTCGGCGCGTCGGTGCAGATCCCGACTCCCGACGGCCCAGTCTCGCTCAAGATCCCCTCCGGCACCGAGAGCGGGAAGCTGCTTCGGGTCAAGGGCCGCGGCGCCCCACACCTCAAGGGCAACGGTCGCGGCGACCTGCTCGCGCGCGTCAAGATCTCGATCCCCAAGAAGCTCACGAAGGCCGAGAAGGAAGCGCTGGAGGGCTATCAGAAGGTGTCGCGTGAGAATCCCCGCGAGCGCTTTGCTGAGGTGAGCTGATGGACCGCCCCCGTTACATGATCTCCGTCGCGGCCGAGCTCGTCGGGATGCATCCGCAGACGCTCCGGTTGTACGAGGCGAAGCGCCTCGTCCGGCCGGGCCGAACTCCCGGCGGGACGCGGCTCTATTCCGAGTCGGATCTCGAGCGGCTGCGGCTCATCCAGCGCCTGACGACCGAGCACGGGCTCAATCTCGCCGGCGTCGAGCAGGTGTTGCACATGCAGGACGAGCTCAACCGGATGCGCGCTCGGATGGAGCGCGTGGAGCGGGAGCTGCGCGAGGAGATCGCGGCGGTTCACCGCTCGTACAAACGAGAAGTGATGCTTTACAAGCCAGCGCGAACACCAGCCACCAGGAGGTGAGGCGAGCCAAGTAACAGTCTGTTACTTGGCCTGTTACTTGGCGTCGATCGCCATGGACTTCAACAAGTTGACACTCAAGTCGCAGGAAGCCGTCGCCGGCGCACAGGAGCTTGCGCGCCGTCAGGGCAATCCCGAGCTCACGCCGGACCACCTCACGGTCGCGCTTGTCGACCAAGAGCTGCCGCGGCAGCTGATCGACCGCGCTGGCCACGGCGCGGGCGAGCTTCGAGCCGAGGCGGAAGCACGCCTGCGCAACCTGCCCACGGTCTCGGGAGATGCGGCGGCACAGCCGCGGGCTTCGTCAGCGTTCTCGCGGGTGCTCGATCGCGCCTTGGAGGAGATGCGTGCGCTCGGGGATGAATACGCCTCGGTCGAGCACTTGGTGCTCGCGCTCGATCTCGTGTCCCGCGATGCCCTGCTCGAGGCGCTGCAGGACGTCCGCGGCGGACAGAAGGTGACGTCGCAGGACCCCGAAGGCACGTACCAGGCGCTCGAGAAGTACGGCCGTGACCTGACCGCCCTCGCCGAGGCGGGCAAGCTCGACCCGGTCATCGGGCGGGACGAGGAGGTCCGCCGCGTGATCCAGGTCCTCTCCCGACGTACGAAGAACAACCCTGTCCTCATCGGCGAGCCCGGCGTCGGCAAGACCGCGATCGTCGAGGGGCTCGCGCAGCGCATCGTCGCGGGCGATGTTCCCGAAGGGCTCAAGGGGAAGCGCGTCTGGGGGCTCGACGTCGGCTCGCTTCTTGCAGGGGCGAAGTACCGCGGTGAGTTCGAAGAGCGGCTGAAAGCCGTGCTCGCCGAGATACAGAACGCCGC
>JACDCN010000301.1 GCA_013817555.1 Actinomycetota bacterium | reverse complement strand
CTCGCCGCGCGGCTCAAGCGCATCGGTGCCGTCGCGTCCGCGATCGAGCGGGGCAATTTCGCCGCAGCGCCACTGCGACCGCGCTTGGGCGACGAGATCGGGAGCCTCGCCCAAATGATCGAACGCATGCGGGTTCGCCTGCGCAGCTCGATCGAGCATCTGGACAGCGAGCGTGCCCGCCTCGAGCGACTGCTCGGACGGCTCGATCAGGGCGTGGTTGCGATCGACTCAGACCTGCGCGTCGAGGTCGCGAACACGGCGGCGGCCCGCGTTCTCAACGTCAACTCGCTCGCCGAGGGCGACGAGCTGCCCGATCCGTGGCCGCCGCACTTTCCGCTCAGGCACTTCGCCGCACAGCTGTTTGCGGCCGACGCCTCCGTAACGGTCGAGCGCGTCTCGCCATCCGAGGGTGAGAACTACACAGTGACCGGGGTTCCGGCCGGCCGCTTCGAGACCGCCCTTCTCGTCATCACCGACGTCTCAGAGCTCGAACGGCGCGAGCACGCTCAGCGCGAGTTCGTCGCGAACGCAGCCCACGAGCTGCGCACGCCGGTTACCGCGATCACGAGCGCGATCGAGGTTCTCCAGGGCGGCGCGAAGGAGTCACGCGAGGAACGAGACCGCTTCCTCGACATCGTCGAGCGCCAGGCGGCCCGTCTCGGCCGGCTCAGCCATTCGCTCTTGACCCTTGCGCGCGCCGAGGCCGGCGACGTGGAGACGGCACCGCACGAGACCGTCGAGCTCTGCGCATTGCTGCGCGGTGTGGCCGCCGAGCTGCCGTCGGACGACGGCCCTCCGCCGGAGGTGGACTGCCCCGAGGACATCCTCGTGCACACACACCGCGACCTGATCGAGCAGGTGGTCTTCAACCTGGCCGCGAACGCGGTGAAGTACTCGAGCGGCGGCGCCGTACGGATATCGGCTCACCGACTGGACGGAACAGTCGCGATCGACGTGAGTGACACCGGGCCGGGCATTCCGCTCGAGGACAGGACGCGCATCTTCGACCGCTTCTACCGAGGGAGCATGCGAGATGAAACCGGCTTCGGCCTCGGACTCGCGATCGTCCGGCAGGCGGTGCGCGTGCTCGGCGGCACGCTCACGATCGCGTCGGAAGAAGGGGCGGGCACGACCGTGCGTATCCTCCTCCCCCTGCCGCCCGTCGCCCAGGCCACAACATGAGCGGGCGCGTCCTCCTCGCCGACGACGAACCCGACATCCTCGAGCCTCTTTCGTATGCCCTGCGGTCCGCGGGCTTCGAGGTCGATTGCGCAACCGACGGCGAGGCCGCGCTCGACGCCGCCCTACACGGCGACTACGACGTCATCGTCCTGGACGTCGTCATGCCCAAGCTCTCCGGCACCGACGTCTGCCGCCGCCTCCGTGCCCGCTCTGCGGTGCCGATCGTCATGTTGACCGCACGGGACGGTGAAGTGGATCGGGTAATCGGCCTCGAGCTTGGCGCAGACGATTACGTCACCAAGCCGTTTTCGACCGCCGAGCTCGTAAGCCGTCTCCGGGCGATCCTGCGGCGAAGGGAGTTCGACCGGCCGGAAGGGAATGCGCGCCTGGACCTCGGCTCGCTCTCCATCGATCCGGCGGAGCAGAGCATTCGCCTGCGCGGTGAAGAGGTACACCTCACGCCGACGGAGTTCCGGATTCTCATGGTGCTCGCACGACACCCAGGCCGCGTGTTCGAGCGGCGCGAGATCCTGGAGCGCGTGTGGGACACGTCGTTCGTCGGTGACGAGCGCGCCTGCGACAGCCATATCTTCAACCTGCGTTCGAAGATCGAAGACGAACCCCAACGGCCTCAGCGCCTGCTCACTGTGCAAGGGGCTGGGTACAAGCTCGTGCAGGGCTAACTCAGGCGGCCTCGAGCCGGTAGCCGATGTCTCGCACGGTGACGATCCGGCGCGGTCGTCTGGAATCGTCCTCGATCTTCCGGCGGAGATTCGAGACATGGACGTCACACGCCCGCTGGTCGCCGTCGTAGTCGCCATTCCAGAGATGGCGCATGATGTGGTCGCGCGAGAACGTGCGCCCCGGATGAGCGGCAAACAGCGAGATCAGCTTGAACTCGGTGTGTGTAAGGCGCAACTGGCCTCCGTTCAACGACGCCCGATGCGAAGCCCGGTCGATGCGCAGCGTGCCGACACGAAGCGCAGGCTCGGCTCCCGCCGTACGGTCGAGCTCGACGCGCCGAAGTAACGAGCGTATGCGGCTGGCGAGCTCGGCCAGGGAGAACGGCTTCGTCACGTAGTCGTCGGCGCCGAGCTCGAGCCCGAGCACGCGGTCGATCTCCCGATCCCTGGCGGTAAGCATGATGATCGGGACGACGCTTCGCTCACGGACACGCTGGCAGACGGCGAGGCCCGACAAGCCCGGCATGAGAACGTCGAGGACCACGAGGTCGTAACCGTTCGATTCGGCTGCGCGTAGAGCTGTCTCCCCGTCGAGGAACGCGTCGACCTCGAAGCTCTCGTGACGCAAGCCGTAGACGAGGGATGCGAGCACGTCGGCCTCGTCCTCGGCCACGAGAATGCGCGGCGCTAGGGCACGTTCATCGAGCCGCGTCTCGATCTCCAATGTCTGCGTCGCGATCAGAATTCGGTAATACCCAGCACTGCTCATCCAAAACGTGACCGTTCGCACCGTCGGGCGTACCCTTTTCTGAATGCTCGACGGTCTGGCAGACGCCGAGGCCGACTACAAACCGTCAGCGCGGCATACATGTCAGGTACCCGTTGCGAGAGATGTCGAACGAACGATCCTCCGCTGTTTATTGCCGAAGACGCGCGGGTAGATCGGCGTCACCTCGAGGGAAAGGAGACGACATGAACCCCGAGGATAGAG
>JACDCN010000061.1 GCA_013817555.1 Actinomycetota bacterium | reverse complement strand
GGCGATCCGAGCCTCGAAGCGCGTTACCGCGAGCTTCTTCCAGTGCTCGAGATCGACGGGGAGCGCGTGTTCACGTACTTCGTCGAGCCGGCAGCTCTGCGGGCACGGCTGGCGACCTAGGTGCAAACGCTTCCTCTCGCGACCCCCGCGCGGCCGCTAGCGGTATCGTGACGTTTTGTCACAAACTTGAGCTGAGGAAAGAGGAATCGCGTGGCCGAGCGCCTGACCGTGGGAGTGGCCGCCCGCCTGAGCAGATACCTGCAGGTGCTGACTCAGGCGCGGAAGATGGGCAAGGATCGGATCTCGTCGCAGGAGATCGCTGAGTACACGAACATCAACGCGACCCAGATCCGACGCGATCTCTCCGCCTTTGGCAGGTTCGGGAAGCGCGGAGTCGGCTATCGCACGGAGGCGCTGCTCGAGGAGATCCGCAAGATCTTGCGGACGCAGGGGCAGCACAACATCGCGCTCGCGGGAGCGGGGCGACTCGGCAGCGCGATCGCCAGCTCTCCGATCTTCGCCGAGCACGGCATCACCGTCGCGGCCATCTTCGAGAGCGATCCCGAGAAGGTCGGGCAGCGGGTCGGGAACATGAGCGTCAACTCGATCGACGACGTCGCGGAGATCTGTCGCGAGCGCAACATCATCGTGGGCGTCATCGCGGTCCCGGCCGAAACCGCCCAGGACGCGACCGACGCGCTCATCGGGGCGGGCGTGAAGATCATCTTCAACTACTCGCAGGCACTGCTCGATGTCCCGGCGGACGTGAACGTGCACACCTCGAACCCTGCGGTCGACCTGCTCTACGCGCTCTACTTCCACCTGACTTGACTTTTTTGCGCAAGAGCGGAATCCCCGAGTGGGGATTCCGCTCGCGCCGACGAGCAGACCCCTTTATGGGGTGCCCCATCGCCGTTTTCGTCGGGGTGTGATACCGATTGCTTGCCCAATGCGTACCTCGCCCTAGGAGTAGCGATGAGGATTCTGCTCTGGCACGGGTACCTGCTCGGGGGAACAGGGTCGAACGTCTACACGCGCCAGCTTGCCCGGGAGTGGGCGCGCGCTGGACACGACGTCGTCGTCTTCTGTCAGGAGCCCAATCCCGAGCTCTACGACCTCGGCGGAGCGGGCGTCGTTCGACCGGATGTCGACGGGCTTCTCCCCGTGTTCGTACTCGACCGCTATGAGGGCTACGACGTCAAGCTTCTGCAGGACTGCACGCGGAAGGAGCTCGACCGCTGGGTTGAGGCAAACGCCTCGGCGGTACGCGAGCATCTCCCCGCCGATCTCGTCTTCTGCAATCACGTGCTCCTTGGCGGACCGGTTGGAGCTGCGACGGGCACTACGTACGCGGTCAAGGCGCACGGCTCGGAGCTCGAATACTCGATGCGTGGGCGCCCGGAGCTCGGAATCTGGGGGAGGGAGGCGCTCGCCGGCGCCGCGGCGGTGTATGTGGGCTCTGCGCACATCCGGGAGGTGCTCGAGGAGGTCTGCGGTCACGTCGATCGCGTGGTCGAGGTGCCGCCCGGGGTCGACGTGGAGGCGTGGCGGCCCCGGGCGCGCGCAGAGGCGCTCGCGGGTCTGCTCACGGAGGCCCGGAGCGATCTTCCGAATCCGGGCGGCGCGAACGAACGTCTTCCTGACGAGGGGAATGCGGCGCGATTGGCGGCGTTTCTCGACGGTGAAAGACCCACGGTCGTCTACTTCGGGAAGCTCCTGCTGAACAAAGGTGTCCACGTCCTGCTCGAGGCGCTCCGGGGCCTCGACGCGCGGGCGATCGTCGTGGGATTCGGGGACTACCGCGCGGAGCTCGAAGAGCTCGCCGATCGTGAGCAGGTCCTCTTCACCGGGCCGCTCGAGCACCGCCACCTCGTTCACCTGCTCGCGCTCGCGGATACCTGTGTCGTTCCGTCGATCTTCCCGGAGGCGTTCGGCATGGTCGCGGCCGAGGCCGCAGCCGCAGGCTGTGCGCCGATCGTCGCACGCCACTCCGGTCTCGCGGAGGTCGCGGAAGGGCTCGAGGACGAGTACCCGCTCGAGCTGCGTCATCTCGCCTCGTTCACGACCGGCGATGCAGACGAGCTGCGAGAGAAGCTCCGCGAGTTGCTTACGCTCTCTTCCGCTCAGCGATCGGCGCTGTCCGAAGGGGCTCGACGCGCGGCAGTCGAACGCTGGAGCTGGACGAGCGTCGTCGAACGGCTTCTCGAACCCGTGAGCGCCTGACGGCGGCTCGTGGCTCGGTTGCCGAGCGCCATTTTTCCCTCTCGGGTCCGTGGCGTTCACCCGGAAGGTGGGCTCGGCGCTGTCGCCCGCATGGCGTCCGTCGCTGAAGCCAGCCCCACGCTTTCACTACTGTTGTCGCCCTCATGGGCGAGGAGCAGCGTCTCTCTCCGGATGAGCTGATCGCCCGCTCGCGGGCGCAGTTCGAGTCCGCAACCGATTTCACGATCGCGGTCGAGGAGGAGTTCGCGCTCGTCGACCCGGACTCGCTCGACCTCACAAACCGATTCGAGGAGGTCAAGGCTGGCGCGCAGGGGACGTCGCTCGACGAGCATCTCGTCGGAGAGCTGATCGCGTCGGAGGTCGAGGTACGGACAGGGCGGTGCGAGACCTTCGCCGACGTTCCCGGAGTGATGGCGGAGCGCCGCGCGCAGCTGCAGGCGCTCGTCGAGCCGATGGGGCTCCTGCTCGGAGCGACGGGCACGCACCCCTGGGCGGACTGGAAGGACCAGCGCATCATCGACACGCCGCACTACCGGCGAAACGACGAGTTGCTCCGTTACGTGGTCTGGCGCAATAACACGTTCGGGCTCCACGTGCACGTCGCGATCAACGGTCCCGACCGCGCGATCGCCGTCGTGAGCGCGCTTCGCAACTTCCTTCCGGAGCTCCTCGCACTCTCGTGCAGCTCGCCGTTCGTCGAGAACGTCAACACCGGGCTGCACTCCGCGCGGACGCAGATCTTCACCCGCTTCTTCCCCCGCTGCGGCGTCCCTGACGCGTTCGCGTCCTGGGACGAGTACGAGGGCTTCGTCCGCTTCCTCTACGAGACGGGCTCGATCACCGAGAACACGCAGATCTGGTGGAGCGTGCGGCCGCACATGGTCTTTCCCACTGTGGAGATCAGGATCTGCGACGGCCAGCCCGAGCTTGCCGAGGCGCAGTCCCTTGCCGCCTTCGCCGCGTCCCTGACTGCTCGCATCGCCCGCGCATATGACGAGGGCGAGCCGGTGGATCCGGTGCCGCACCGCCTGATCGAGGAGAACTTCTGGCGCGCGCTCCGCTGGGGCCTCCCCGGCGAGCTCATCGACTTCGGCCGGGGCGAGGCAATTCCGGCGCGTCAGCGGATCGAGGAGCTGATCGAGTGGGTGCTCCCCGTAGCCGAGGAAATAGGGGCAGCGGCGTACCTCGCGGTTCCCGAGCGCAACGCCGCCGAGCGCCAGCTCGAGCGCCTCGGCGAGGGCGCCACGCTCGAGGAGATCTACGCGGAGCAGGTGCGCGCGACGGAGAAGATCGGTGGCTGAGGGCGAGCCTCCCACCGAAGAGGAGCTGCTCGCGGCGCTCGACCGGGTCGGCGTGGCCGACATCCTCGTGCAGGCGCTCGCTACTACGGTTTCGCTTGGCTATCGTCGGGTCTCAGCGGACGCGCGCGATCTCCCGCAGGCGCGTCTCGCGATCGAGGCGTTACGCGCGCTCGACCCGGTGCTGCGCGAGGGCGGCGCAGACGAGGCCGTCATTCGCGATCTCGAGCAGGCGCGGATAAACCTGCAGCTTGCGTACGCGAAAGCGGTCGAGGAAAACGCTCAGGACAGGCCCGAATAGGACATTGCATCCTGCAATGCAATATGTCATGCTACGACGGTGGCCCAGCTCGTTACACGAATCGACGACGATCTTGCGAAGGAGCTCGACGAGCTCGTCCTCGAAGGTGTCGCGGAGTCCCGCTCAGATGCGGTGCGGCAAGCGCTTCGCGCGCTTCTCGATCGTCATCGCCGACGGAAGGTAGGCGAAGCGATCGTCGAGGGCTACCGCAGACAGCCGCAGACCGACGAAGAGGTTGGGTGGGCGGACGAAGCGACCGTTCGGATGATCGCCGAGGAGCCTTGGTAGATCCGCAGCAGGGCGAGATCTGGTGGGCCGAGGCTGAGGACAAGAGGCGCCCCGTCCTCGTTGTCACACGCTCGGCCGCGATTCCCGTGCTCACATGGCTCGTGGTTGCACCGGTCACGCGCACGACGCGGCGCATTCCGACCGCGATCCCGCTTGGCGCAGAGGAAGGGCTCAGCAGCCCGTGCATTGCGAGCTTCGACAACCTACAGCCGATTCGCCGGCGGTTCCTGACGAAGCGCGTCGGAGCGGTAGTGGGTGCGCGACTGAAGATCTGTCGCGCGCTCGCCGCGCTCACCGACTGCTGAAGCTCCGACAACCGGTCCGGCGTACGCGCCGCTTGTGATAGAAAATCGGCCGCGCCGAGGCAGCTCGGCGCTCAGTTTGTGACGGGCCGAGAACCGGAGGATCGATGGACTTCTTCGTAGACCATGCCGTTGGGTTCGCGCTTGCGTGCGCCGTGCTTGCAGTGCTGTACGGCATCTATCTGACCTGGTGGCTGCTCAGGCAGCCCGCGGGGAACGAGCTCATGCAGGAGATCGCGCATGCGATCCAGGAGGGCGCTGCTGCGTACTTGCGCAAGCAGTACACGGCCATCGCGGTCGTGGCGATCGTGCCGTTCTTCCTGCTCGGCTTCTACGCGGAGCTCGGATGGGGCACGGCGCTCGGTTTCCTGATCGGTGCGCTCTTGTCGGGCGCCGCCGGCTTCATCGGCATGAACGTCGCCGTGCGCTCGAACGTCCGCACCGCGGAGGCCGCGCGCGAGGGCCTCCAGCCGGCGTTCAAGGTCGCATTCCGCGCGGGCTCGGTGACCGGCCTGCTCGTCGTCGGACTCGGCCTGCTCGGGGTCGCGGGGTACTACTGGGTGCTCACCGACTGGATCGGGAACAGCCCCGAGTCTGCGGTCGACGACCTGATCGGCCTCGCCTTCGGCGGCTCGCTGATCTCCGTCTTCGCCCGGCTGGGCGGCGGCATCTACACGAAGGCCGCTGACGTCGGAGCCGATCTCGTCGGGAAGATCGAGGCCGGCATCCCCGAGGACGATCCTCGAAATCCGGCCGTCATCGCCGACAACGTCGGTGACAACGTCGGCGACTGCGCCGGCATGGCCGCAGACCTCTTCGAGACCTACGCCGTCACCGCCGTCGCGGTGATGCTCTTGGGGATCGGCTTCGAGGCGAGCGAGCTCTGGCTCTACCCGCTGGCGCTCGGTGGTATCTCGATCGTCGCGTCGATCATCGGGACGTTCTTCACGCACGTGAGCAGCGGACCGAACGCGATCATCAACGCGCTCTATCGGAGCGTGCTCGTCGCGACCGTGCTCTCCGCCATCGGCTTCATCCCCGTCACCCTGGTGTACGACGGCAATGGCTTCAGCTTCTGGAACCTCTACGGCGCCGCGTTGATCGGTCTCGCGGTCACCTTCCTGCTGGTCGCGATCACCGAGTACTACACAGGTACGCGTTGGCCGCCGGTGAAGGAGATCGCGCGAGCGTCGCAGACCGGCCATGCGACGAACATCATCTCCGGGCTCGCCGTCGGCATGCAGGCGACTGCGCTCCCGGTGCTCGTGATCGCCGCCGGCGTGGTGGGGGCGTATTACGCGGCCGGCGAGGCTCTCTACGGCATCGGTGTCGCGGTCATGGCTCAGCTCTCGATGACCGGACTCATCGTCGCTCTCGACGCCTACGGCCCGGTGACCGACAACGCCGGCGGCATCGCCGAGATGGCCGACCTACCCGAGTCCGTGCGCGGGATCACCGATCCGCTCGACGCTGTCGGCAACACGACCAAGGCGGTGACCAAGGGGTACGCGATCGGCTCCGCCGGCCTTGCCGCGCTGATCCTCTTCGACGAATACGGCCGCGGGCTAGCCGAGGAGGGACTCACGGTGACCTTCTCCTTGAGCGACCCCTGGGTCATCGCGGGGCTGTTCGTCGGAGGGTTGATGCCGTTCCTCTTCGCGTCGCTCGCCATGCAGGCCGTGGGGCGGGTGGGAGGTCAGGTCGTGGAGGAAGTCCGGCGCCAGTTTCGCGAGGACCCGGGAATCATGGATCGGACCTCGCGACCGGACTACTCGCGCGCGATCTCGATCGTCACCGGCTCTGCCATCAGGGAGATGATGGTTCCTGCCCTGATACCGGTAGCGATCCCGATCATCGTCGGGATCATCAAGCCGGAGATGCTCGGCGGCCTCCTGATCGGCACGATCGTGACCGGAATCTTCCTCGCGATCTCGATGACGTCGGGCGGCGGCGCCTGGGACAATGCCAAGAAGACGATCGAGGACGGGCTCTACGGCGGCAAGGGCTCGGACGCCCACGCCGCTGGCATCACGGGCGACACGGTCGGCGACCCGTACAAGGACACCGCCGGCCCCGCGATCAACCCGATGATCAAGATCGCCAACATCGTCGCGATCCTGCTCATCCCGGTTATCGGCTCGATCCACGGGTAGCGAACGCGAGGTAGCCCCTGGTTCTCCTGCCTGCCCTCCTCTTTCGGGGCACGGAATCGCGCATCGTGCGGGCCTCGCCTCGAGAAGATTCCGTGGTGCATGGCACGTGCATAGGCTGTGCGACAGTTTCTAACCTGTGTAGCGGGGTAGGGTGTCACACGAGCGGATAGCCATGACGGCTGCAAGGGACTTCGATCGACACTACGATTCCGACCGCTCGAGAGGGGCATAAGGGCGTGGCCGTCACGCCCATACCGTCAACACGGGAGAGCACACACATGAGATTCAGATTTCCGCGAGGAGCACGCTTGGCCGTGCTGCTCGTACTCGTCGCAGCCGTCTGCGTACCCGTCGCTGTCGCCGGGGCAGCCGAGGAAGTCACGCCGCTCGCGGCAGCTCCCTCGGCCGAGAATGGCGAGCTGACAGCCGAGGTTCCGAATGCCTGGTTCGTCGAGCTCGAAGGGAAGCCGACGGCCGCGGGCGGCGACGTCTCGACCGCGAAGGCTCAGAAGCAAGAATTCCGTGACGCCGCCCGGAAGGCCGGTGTTACGTTCGACGAGCGGTACGCGTTCGACACGCTCTGGAACGGGCTCTCGCTGCAGGTCGGCGCCGCCGACGCCAGCAAGCTCGCCGCGCTGCCGGGCGTCAAGGCGATCTATCCGGTCATGACGGTCCCCGTGCCGCGCACGGAGACCGCCGATCCGGAGCTCGCAACCGCCATCGCAATGACAGGCGCGGACATCGCGCAGAGCGAGCTCGGCCTGGACGGCACCGGAGTGCGCGTGGCGGTCATGGACACCGGCATCGACGTCGACCACGCAGATCTCGGCGGGGACGGCGTTTCGACTGCCCCGCATCCGTTCCCGAACTCCCGCATCGTCGCCGGCTTCGACCTCGTCGGCAACTCGTTCAACGCCGACCCGTCGAGTGCGTCTTACAATCCGACGCCGTCGCCCGACCCGGTGCCGGACGACTGCCACGGGCACGGAACGCACGTCGCGGGAATCGTCGGCGCGAGCGGCGCCGTCAAGGGCGTTGCACCCGGCGTGTCGCTCGGCGCGTATCGGGTCTTCGGGTGCGAGGGCTCGACGACTGCCGACATCATGATCGCCGCAATGGAGCGGGCGCTCGCCGACGACATGGACATCCTCAACATGTCCATCGGCTCGTCGTTCAACACGTGGCCGCAGTACCCGACGGCTGCCGCATCCGACGTCCTCGTCGATGCGGGAATGGCAGTCGTTGCCTCGATTGGAAACAGCGGCGCGAACGGCGTCTACAGTGCAGGCGCGCCGGGCGTCGGAACCAAGGTCACCGGTGTGGCCTCGTACGACAACAGCCACGTCAGCCTCAATGCGTTCCGGATCACACCGGATGGGAGGCTTATCGGCTACGGAAACGCTGCGTCGGCTCCGCCTGCTCCCACCTCTGGCTCCCTGCCGATGACCAAGGCCAACGCCGTCGGCGTGGTGCCTCCGGGCGTGTTGCCGGTCGATGACGGCTGTGCCGCGGTCCCCGCCGGCACATACAGTGGCCAAGCGGTGCTCATCCGGCGCGGAACCTGTGGCTTCCACGCGAAGTCCTTGAACGCGATGAACGGCGGGGCCGCCGCGGTCGTCCTCTACAACAACGTCGCCGGCCGCTTCAGCCCGACGGTGGCGGGAGTCCCTGCTATCACGATTCCTGTCGTCGCCATATCCGACGCAGAGGGGCTCGTGATCCACAACTTCCTCGCCGCCGGCCCCGTGACGCTGACCTGGACCGCGGAGACGCTCCAGGCCGTGAACCCGACGGGTGGGCTCATCTCCTCGTTCAGCTCGTACGGGCTGAACGCCGAGCTCGACCTCAAGCCGGATATCGGTGCGCCGGGCGGGCTCATCCGCTCGACGTATCCGCTCGAGAATGGGGCCTATGCCACGATCAGCGGGACCTCGATGTCCTCACCGCATGTCGCCGGGGCGGCTGCGCTCTTCCTCGAGGCGAAGCCGGGTACCGACCCGCTGGCGCTACGTTCGATCCTGCAGAACAGTGCCGATCCGAAGAACTGGTCGCTCAGTCCGGGCGCCGGGTTGCTCGACCACGTTCATCGGCAGGGTGCGGGGATGCTCGACATCGATGACTCAATTCTCGCGAAGACGCGGATCACGCCGGGCAAGCTGGCTCTCGGCGAGAGCCAGGCCGGCCCGCAGACGAGGACACTGACGCTTCAAAACAGCGGTCCGGCTGTGACGTACTCCCTGTCGCACGTCGGCGCGGTCGGGACGCACGGCAGCACCTTCGTGCCGTCGTTCAACGACGCGTTCGCCACCGTGACGTTCAGCGCTCCGACCGTCGCCGTCCCGGCTGGGGGCTCGGCCACCGTCGACGTGACGATCGCTGCGGCGGCTGCGCCTGCGAGGGGGCAGTACGGCGGCTACATCGTGCTCACGCCCCAGGGCGGCGGGCAGACCTACCGTGTCCCGTACGCCGGTCTCATCGGCGACTACCAGTCGATCGTGGCGATGCCTGCAACGCTTCCGACGACTCCGGCGACGCCGAACCCGCGGCTGGCGAAGCTGACGGCGTGCACGCCGCCGGCCCTGCTCCGTGGGCTCGACTGCTTCGGCACGTCGACGTACGCCGTCCAGTCGAGCGGAGCCACGTTCACCATGACCAATGCCTTCAACGTCCCGAACCTGCTGGTGCACCTCGACCATCAGGCGAGGCGGATGGAGGTCGAGGTCCTGAAGACGACCGGGCAGAAGGTGCACCCGGTCTTCTCGAACGTCATGGAGCTCGACTACCTGCCGCGAAACTCGACCTCGACGTCGTTCTTCCCGTTTCCGTGGGACGGGAATCGTCTGCACGATCGAGGGCGCGGCAACGGCGACCACTTCAAAGTGATCCCGGACGGCCAGTACAAGGTCGTCGTCAAGGTCCTGAAGGCTCTCGGGGATCCGGGCAATCCGGCGCACTGGGAGACCTGGACGTCACCGACGTTGACGATCGATCGCCCGTAACCAGGCGAGCGAGCTCGACCTAACGAGGGGCCGGCGATCGCCGGCCCCTCGTCGTTGTAGGCTTCGCCGCCGTGCCTGGGCGGA